>JAEWFB010000085.1 GCA_023389095.1 Actinomycetes bacterium | reverse complement strand
GCGACCTTCTCGACGACCCGCCGCGCCGGCCCGAAGCGGTTGACGTGCGTGCCCCACGCCAGCGCCTCGTAGGCCAGGGTGAACCCGTGCTCGGCTGCCGCGGCACCGACCGTGCCGAGCTGCTCGGCCGTCAGCTCGGCGTCGTCGACGGAGGCCGGGTGCACGGCGGAGCAGACGAGGGCCCGCGTGGCGCCGAGGCGCTCCATAAGCTCGAACTTGGCCCGCGCGAACCGCAGCCGGTCGGGGAACACCTCGGGGGAGAGCCCGACGAGGTCACGCAGCGGCTGGAACAGGTCGATGTCGAGGCCGAGGTCGGCGCACCGGCGGGCGATCTCCTCCGGCCCTAGCGGCGACGAGACGATGTCGGCGTCGAACAGCTCGACGGAGTCGAAGCGCGCCGCGGCGATCGCGTCGAGCTTCGCCTCGAGGTTGCCGCTGATGGAGACGGTCGCGATTCCCTTGCGCATCAAGGCTCCTCATCCAGCGATCGAAGAGGCAGCCGGCGCAGCGGCGTCGGACGGGCCAAGTACACGCAGGCCCGTGAGCCGGGTGAAGTGCCGGGTCATCCGTTCCACGTCGGCCGACTCGCCCGTGAACAGCTCGTAGGCCGCCGCGTGCTGGTGGATCGCCATGGCGCCGCCGGTCATGGTGCTGCACCCCCGGGCCCGCGCCGCGTGGACGAGCTCGGTCTCGAGCGGGAAGTAGATGATCTCCGCGACCCACTGGCCCGGCTCCAGCAGGGCCGGGTCGAGCGGCATGCCCGGGCTGCCCGTCATCCCGACGGGAGTGGCCTGGATGAGTCCGCCGACGCCGTCCAGCGCGGACGCGACGTCGAGGTGCACGGTGGCCCGGCCGGGGCCGACCGCCGCCTCGAGGCGGTCGACGACGGCCTGGGCCCGCTCGGGCGAGGTGTCGGCGACGCGCAGGTGACGCACCCCGGCGCGGAGCGCGCCGTAGCCGACGGCGACGCCGGCCCCGCCGGCCCCGAGCAGCAGGGCGTCCTGGCCGACCGCGTCGGGCAGCGTCGCCGACAGGGCGGACGCGAAGCCGACCCAGTCGGTGTTGTGCCCGACGGTGCGCCCGTCGCGGATGACGATGGTGTTGACCGCCCCGAGCGCGGCCGCCTCGGGCGACACGTCGTCGACGAGGTCGAGCACGACGTTCTTGAACGGGTGCGTGACGTTGAGCCCGTCGAAGCCGAGGCGGACCGCCCAGCGCAGCACGTCCGCGGCGTCGTCGGGCCCGAGGCCGAGCTCGGCCGCGTCGACGAGGCGGTAGGCGAGCGCATGGCCCGCGGCGGCCGCCTCGGTCTCCTGCAGGGGAGCGGCGAGCGAGCTGCCGATGTGCTCTCCGAGGAGGCCGATGGCGAACGACCTGCGGTGCTGCTGTGACGTCATGATCTGCACTCTCTCCGTGTTTCCGTGCTCTGACCGTGTGCTCACCGGTGCTCTGCCGGTGCTCCTACCTCGTCGCCTCGCGGGTGAGCGCTGCCGTCCTGACGGGGGCCGAGGCCCGGACGGTGTGTCGACCCAGCTCGCTCGTCGGCACCGTGTGGGTGCCCCGCGGGCCGGTGGCCACCGCGATGGCCGAGATGGCGCAGGCGACGACGGCGAAGCCGGCGACCTTGGGCCACCCCGCGCCCGTGCCACCGAGCAGGGCCGCCGCGATCGTCGGGGTGAACCCCGCGAGGGCGAATCCGAACTGCGTGCCGACCGCCATGCCCGAGAGCCGGACGCTGGTCGGGAAGTACTCGGCGTACGTGGAGGGCCACACGGCGTTCGTGGCGCTGTAGACGATCCCGGCGAGCAGGATGCCGACGACAGCGGTGAGCGCCCGGTTGCCACTCGCGATGACGGCCACGTACGCGGCAGACAGCACGGCGGAGCCGGCGAGGCCGCCGAGGAACACGGGCTTGCGGCCCACCCGGTCGGAGACGCTGCCCCAGAAGGGGATCACGGCGATGGCCACGAGGTTGGAGATGATCGCCACCCACAGCATGAAGGTCGAGCTGAAGCCGACGCCGTAGGTGTCCTTCGTCGCGAAGGCGAGGGCGAAGACGGTGTAGAGGGTGTTCACCATGGCCACGAAGGCCGCGAACATCACCCGGAGCACCGCACGCCAGTGGTCGCGGAGCAGGACGGACAGCGGGGTGCGCGGCACGGCTCCGGACTGCACCTCGGACTCGAAGGCGGGGGTCTCGTCGAGCCGGCGGCGGATGACGAACCCGACGACGACCACGACGGCGCTGAGGAAGAACGGGACGCGCCAGCCCCACGACAGCAGCTGGTCCTCGGACAGCAGGGCCGCGAGCGGCAGGAAGATCGCCGGGGCGATGACCTGGCCGCCCTGGGTGCCGCTGAGGGTCCAGCTCGTGAAGAAGCCGCGGCGGTGGTCGGGGGCGTGCTCGAACGACATCGAGTTGGCGCCGGCCTGCTCGCCGGCCGCCGACAGCCCCTGGAGCAGGCGCAGCACCACGAGCAGGACCGGGGCGAGCATGCCGATGCTCTGGTAGGTGGGCAGGCAGCCGACGAGGAACGTCGAGATGCCCATGAGCAGCAGGGTGAGGATGAGGACCTTCTTGCGGCCGAGCTTGTCACCGACGTGACCGAGCAGGAAGGAGCCGACGGGCCGGGCGACGTAGCCGACGCCGAAGGTGGCGAGCGAGGCGACGGTGGCTGCGGCCGGGTTGCCCTCCGGGAAGAAGATCTTGGGGAAGATCAGCGACGCCGCCGTGCCGTAGATGACGAAGTCGTAGTACTCGAGCGCGCTGCCGACCCAGGCGGCGACGGCCGCCTTCCTGGGGGTCCGGGCGGGGTGCGCCGTGGCCGTGCCGGCCTGCGAGCTGGCTGCGTCGGGCCCGGGCTCGGGTGCTGCCGGACTGGGGACTGGCGTCATTGTCGATCCTCCTGTGCCTGGCCACCTCGTCCGGCCCGAAGGGCCCGGCTCTGCCGAGGGACGAGAACGGCGGTGTTCCTGGTGGTGGGCCCCGGGGGGCTCTTGGCTGTCTCGACGGTAGAGACGCCTTGCGAACGGTGGCAAACGTTTGCCAAAATTTGCCACATGCCGTCACCGAGGCGTCCGCATGCCGTGACCATCACCGACGTGGCCCGCGAGGCGGGGGTCGCGGCCTCGACCGTGTCACGCGCCCTGACCAACCCGGACCGGGTCAACGTCGTGACGCGGGAGCACGTGCAGCAGGTCGCGGCCCGTCTCGGCTACCGCGCGAGCCCGGCCGCGCGTGCCCTCGGCACGGGCCGCACCGCCACGCTCGCCCTCGTCCTGCCCGACATCACCAACCCCTACTTCGCCGGGCTGATCCGCGGCGCGGAGCGCCAGGCCGAGGCGACCGGACACATCCTCGTCATCGGCGACAGCGAGGAGAACGCCCGCGCCGAGGCCCGGATGGTCGAACGGCTCACCCCCGGCGTCGACGGCTTCCTGCTCGGCTCGAGCCGGCTCGCCGACGCGAGGATCCTGCAGTTCAACGCGGCGATGCCCGTGGTCCTCGTCAACCGCCGCGTGCCCGGCGTGTCCAGCGTGAGCCCCGACCAGCAGAGCGGGACCCGTCAGATCGTCGAGCACCTCGTCGCGCTCGGGCACCGCCGGGCCATCTTCCTCGCGGGGCCGCCGGAGTCGTGGCTGGGCCGACAGCGCTGGGCCGGGATCTCCTCTGCTGCAAAGAAACACGGCCTCACGGTGCGGCGTCTCGGTCCGTACCACCCCTCGGTCGAAGGCGGTCTGCTCGCCGGAGAGGCGGCCCTGGCCGACGGCGCCACCGCGGTCATCGCCCACAACGACCTCATGGCCATCGGGGCCCTCAAGCGGTTGAAGGCGCGAGGGGTCTCGGTGCCGGGCGAGGTCAGCATCATCGGCTTCGACGACATCTTCGGCGCCGACTTCTGCGACCCGCCCCTCACCACGCTGAGCGACCGCACCGAGCAGGCCGGCCGCTCGGCCGTCGACCTGCTCGTGGCCCTGGTGCGCGAGCAGGCCCGGCTCGAGCGCGAGTCCCCGGCCGACATCGTCGCCCCGACGCAGCTCGTCGTCCGCGGCTCGACCGGACCGGCACCCCAGCCGGCCGAGCCGACCCAGCCGGCGCACGCCCCGTCTGCCTGACCGCCGGCACCGGCTTCCGCCCCACCGACTCGACAGCCCACTCCGACCGCCACCCGATGAACGAAGGACCACCCCCATGACCGAACGACCCCGTGTCGCCGTGCTCAACGGCCCGAACCTCAACCTGCTGGGGGAGCGCCAGCCGGAGGTGTACGGACGCGAGACCCTCGACGACGTCCGCGAGCTGTGCCGGCGGGCCGCCGACGCAGCAGGCTTCGACCTCGACTTCCGGCAGTCCAACCACGAGGGCGTCCTCGTCGACGCGATCCAGCAGCTGCGGCACTCCACCGTCGGTCTCGTCGTCAACGCCGCCGCCCTGACCCACACGTCGGTGGCGATCCGCGACGCGCTCGCGGTCGTGACGGCGCCCGTCATCGAGGTCCACATCAGCAACGTCCACCGGCGCGAGGCCTTCCGGGGGCACTCGTACCTGTCCGACGTGGCCGACGGGGTCATCGTCGGCTGCGGCACCCAGGGGTACGTGCTCGCGATCGCCCGGATCGCGCAGCTCGCCGCGACGACCGCCGCGACGACCGCCGGGGCGTCGGTCAGCGACTGACGCGGGGCGCGCCCCAGCGCTGGGGCTCGTCGGCCATCTCCGGGCGGGCCATCCGCAGGTCGTCGCCGATCGCCCGGGCCGTCGTGACCAGGCGCGAGGCGAGCTCCGCGTCGGCGAACCTCCCAGATGACGCCGACGTCGTCGACACGTTGATGGCCGCGATGGCCTCCCCGCGGGGGTTGAAGACGGGCGCCGCCAGGGAGCGCAGGCCGACCTCGAGCTCCTGGTCCACGAGCGCCCAGCCGCGCTCAC
Source organism: Actinomycetes bacterium (assembly GCA_023389095.1). Taxonomy (GTDB): domain Bacteria; phylum Actinomycetota; class Actinomycetes; order Actinomycetales; family Dermatophilaceae; genus Monashia. Next base: position 13,297 of record JAEWFB010000085.1, on the reverse strand, counting down.
GGACGCGGCCGAGCTCCTCGCGCAGGGCGGACGGGTCGGCGACGGTGTGCGGCGTCAGCGGCTCGAGGACGACCCGACCGAGGTAGGCCTCGAGGGCCTCCTCGGGCGCGAAGGCGAGCATGACGCGTCCCATCGACGTGGCGTACGCAGGGAACCGGGTGCCGACCCTGATCTCGACGGCCATGATCCGGCGGGCGTGCACCCGGGCGACGTAGACGATGTCGTCGCCGTCGAAGACGGACGCCGACGTCGACTCGCCCACCTCGGCGGTGAGCGCCTTGAGGTGCGGTTCGGCCACGTCGGGCAGTCGCAGCGACGACAGGAACGCGTGGCCGAGCGAGAGCACCCGTGGGGTCAGGGAGAAGAGCTGCCCCTCGCTGCGCACGAAGCCGAGCGCCTCGAGCGAGAGCAGGAAGCGCCGGGCGCTGGCCCGGGTCTGCCCGGTGCGCCGTGCGACGTCGCTGAGGGTCAGGTCGCGGTGCTCGGCGTCGAACGCGCGGATGACGTCGAGCGTCTTCGCGACGGACCGGACGATCTCGCCGCCACCGGGCGCGTCAGCCATGGTCGGCCTCGTACCGGGTCAGCTCCTGCTCGGCGATCGCGAAGGCGTGGTTGGCGGACGGGACGCCGAGGTAGATCGCCGCCTGCAGCAGCACCTCCTGGATCTGCGCCGGGGTCATGCCGTTGCGCCGGGCGGCCCGCACGTGCATCGCGAACTCGTCCCAGTGGTCGCGGGCGATGAGGGCCGTGAGCGTGATGGCGCTGCGGGTGCGGCGGTCGAGCCCGGGGCGCGTCCAGATCTCGCCCCAGGCGTAGCGGGTGATGAGGTCCTGGAACGGCTCGGTGAAGGCGGTGGTGCGCTCCTGCGCGCGGTCGACGTGGGCGTCGGACAGGACCTCGCGGCGCACGACCATGCCGTCGGTGTAGGCCTCCGCCGCGGTGCGCGGGCGGTTGTCGTCGGTCATGGGATCCTCCGTTCTGCGACGCGTCCGCCGAGGAAGGCGGTGAGCTCGCGGGCGGTCGTGGCGGGTTGCTCGGCGGGCGGCAGGTGGGCGGCGCCCGCGATCAGCCGGAACGTGCCGCCGGTCTCCGCGGCGACGAGCTCGGACAGCTCGGGGGGTGCGGCCTGGTCGTGCTCGCCGGCGAGGGCGAGGACGGGGACGTGCACCCGACCGAGGTCGGACCGCACGTCGAACTCGGCGAGGGCCTCGCAGCACCGCGCGTAGCTGCCCGCGTCGGCGTGCTGCAGCGACTCGAGCAGGGCCACGGCGCTCGCGGGGTCGCGCTCGACCGAGCCCGGCGCGAACCACCGCTTCGCCGACCCCTCGACCATGACGGGCGTGCCCGCGCGGCGGACGAGGTCGGCCCGGTCGTACCAGCCCGCCGCCTCGCCGATCTTCGCGCCCGACGCGATGCTGGCGACGCCGTCGAAGGCGTCGGGGTGCTCGATCGCGAGCGCCAGCGCGACGGCCCCGCCGAGGGAGACACCGGCGTACGCGACGGGTCGGGGGGCCTCGGCGCGGAGCTCGTCCGTCGCGGCGACGACCGCTCGGGCGAGGTCCTGGACGGTGAACGGGTGGTCGTGGGGCGCGCCGGCCCCGTGGCCCGGCAGGTCCCAGCCGACGACCGCGAGGTCGGGCAGCAGGGCGGCGCAGGCCGACCAGAGCGGTGTCACCGCGGTGCCCAGCGACGGACCGACGACGAGCAGGCCGGCCGGCTGCTCGGGCGCCGTCAGCCGCGTCAGGGTGATCGGGATCGTCATGTGGGGCTCCCCGGCGCGCTGGCGTGGTGCCGGGCGACGGCGCGGTCGACGAGCTCGCCCGCGGCGCCGAGGTAGTGGGCCGGCTCGAGCAGGTCGGCGATGGCGTCGTCGGGCAGGACGCCGTCGGGGAGGTAGGCGCGCAGGAGCGGCGTGAGGTGACGGGCCCGCGCCCCCCCGACGAGGGCCGGGCGCAGGGCGCTGACGGCGGACGCCCCGCCGGGCAGCCGGGCCACCTCGCGGAGCAGGTGTTCGGCCACGAGCGCGGGACCCACGGCGTCGACGTTGCGTCGCATTGCCGTGGCGTCGACGACGAGGCCGTCGAGGACCTCCCGGGTCTGGGCGGCCGCGACGACGACCCGGCGGAGCAGGCGCAGCAGAGCACCCCACTCGGCGTGCCAGGACCCGTCGGGCCGTTCGTCGACGGCCAGGCCGGCAGCGCTGTGGAGCGTCGCCCCGAGGTGGGGCGCCTCGATCGCCACCGCGCGCACGAGGACGGACAGGACGGGGTTGCGCTTCTGGGGCAGGGTCGAGGAGACGCCCCGCCCGTCGCCGGACGGCTCGCGCACCTCCGCGATCTCGGCGCGCGACAGCGTGACCACGTCGGTGGCCACCTTGCCCATCGCGTCGGCCGCGCGGACGAGGCAGTCGCCGACGCGCGTCATCGGGCCCCGGTCGGTGTGCCAGGGCCGGCCCGGGTCGGTGAGGCCGAGCTCCTCGGCCAGCATTGCCGCGGCTTGCGCCGAGCGGCCGGGTGCGAGCGCCTCCACCGCGGCGAGCGTGCCCGCGGCACCGCCGCACTGGACCGGCAGGCCCCGCCGAACCCCGGCGAGCTCGTCGGTCGCGTCGTCGAGCGCTCCGAGCCAGCCGGCTGCCTTGAGCCCGAAGGTCGTCGGCAGTGCAGGCTGTGCGAGGGTGCGGGCGACCTGCACGGTGTCGCGGTGCTCGACGGCCAGGCGGGCCGCTGCGTCCGCGGCGCCACGCAGGTGCTGCTCCAGCGCCTCGCCCGCCCGGGCGACGAGGAGCATGACGGCGGTGTCGACGACGTCCTGGCTCGTCAGGCCGCGATGGATGGCGGCCACGGCGTCGGTCGCGGCAGCGTCGGTCGCGGCGACGACGGCGTCGGCGTGGTCGTGCGGCCGGCCCGAGAGGCCCCGCACGCGCTCGCGCAGCGACCCGAGCATCGGGATGACGGGGTTGCCACCGCCCTCGGCCTCCGCGCCGATCTGCACGGCGTCGTGGTCGTCGGCGACGCAGGCCTGCGCGACGGCAGCCACGACCTCGTCGGTGACGAGCCCGAGGCGTCGCTGGACGCGGACCCAGGCCGCCTCGACGTCGAGCATCGCCTGGAGCACGGCCCGGTCGTCGGTGAGGCCGGCGGCGCGGGGGGCGCCGGGCTCGAGGAGGCCGCTCACACCTCGTGCCTCGGGAACCGCAGGAAGACGGTCTCGCCGTCACCCTGGAGCCGGACGTCGAAGCGCAGCGACCCGTCGGCCTCGCGGGCCGCCACCAGCGTCGCGCGCTCGGCCGGGTCGAGCGAGGAGAGCAGGGGGTCGGACCCGAGCGCCGACGCCGGCCCGGGCAGGTAGACGCGGGTGAACAGGCGGTTGAGCAGCCCGCGCGCGAAGACCGTCATCGCGATGAAGGGCGCCGCCCCCGCCGACGTGGGGCCGGGCTCGACGGTGGTGAACGAGTAGCCGCCGTCACGCCAGGTCTGGGTGCGGCCGAAGCCCGTGAAGACCCCGGGGTCGCGGCGCAGCGAGCCGGCCTCGCGCACGACCCGTCCCTCGGCGTCCGGCTGCCAGATCTCGAGGAGCGCGTCGGGCACCGGTGCGCCGTGGCCGTCGGTGACGGTGCCGTGGAGCCGCAGCGAGCCCGGCGTGCCCGCGGGCACGAGGTGCTCGCCGCCCTCGAAGGGCAGGGCGTAGTGGTAGAAGGGACCGACCGTCTGGCCGGGTGTCGGCGCGAGGCCGGGCGCGGCGTTGCGCGGCGGGTTCACTGGTGCCTCAGGCATGCTCGCCCTCCTCCATCGGGGTCGCGTGGGTGCCGGTGAGCACGATGTCCCACCGGTAGCCGAGCAGCCACTCGTGCTCGGAGGTGTCATGGTCGTAGGCCGCGACGAGCCGGTCGCGGGCCGGCTGGTTCGTGATGGCCTGGTAGATGGGGTCGAGCGCGAAGAGCGGGTCGCCCGGGAAGTACATCTGCGTGACGAGGCGCTGGGTGAACTCGGTGCCGAAGAGCGAGAAGTGGACGTGGGCCGGGCGCCAGGCGTTGCGGTGGTTGCGCCACGGGTAGGGGCCGGGCTTGATCGTCACGAACGAGTACGAGCCGTCGTCGCCGGTGATGGTGCGGCCCACCCCGGTGAAGTTCGGGTCGACCGGCGCCGGGTGCTGGTCGCGCTTGTGGATGTAGCGTCCGGCCGCGTTGGCCTGCCAGACCTCGACGAGCTGGCCCCGGACCGGGCCTCCGTCGCCGTCGAGCACCCGGCCCGCGATGCGGATGCGCTCGCCGATCGGCTCGCCGCCCGCCTGGATGGTCAGGTCGGACTCGAGCGGGTCGACGTCGCGCTGGCCGAAGACCGGCGCGACGAGCTCGATGCCCTCGGGGTCGGCGTGCCGCAGGTCCTTGGTCGGGTGCCGCAGCTCGGCGCTGCGGTAGGCCGGGAAGTCGAGGCGCGGCTGCACGCGCAGCAGGCCCTGCGCCTCGTCGTCGGCGTGCGCCGCCGCGATCTCGCTGCTGACCGCCGCCTGGCTGTCGCGGTCGGGCGCGTCGGGCCTCTCGGACCGCTCGGTGAGCATCTCGCTCATGTCGACCTCCTCGTCTCCGTGTCGGAACGGTAGCAGTGCGTTCGCATACTGCACAAGGGTTCGCTATGCGAACACATCGACGTGCGACCGTCTGTGTCAACGGCGTCGGAGCGGACGACTCGCGTCCGGCCCGACCCCCAACGTGCTGGGCGACGCCGTCACCGGCCTCCGGCCGAGCGCCCTTCGCTGACGCGACGCCGCGCGGGGCGGGCGACGAAGGTCGCGGCCCCGAGGATGACGGCCGCCCCGACGAGCTGCCAGATGCCCAGCCGCTCTCCGAGCAGCAGGTAGCCGAGGGCCACCGACACGACCGGGATCAGGTAGGTGACCAGGGACCCGACGTGCTGGCCGACCGCGCGCACCACGTCGAACTGCAGGAGGTAGGCCAGGCCGGTGCCCAGGATCCCGAGCGCGAGGAGTGCCAGCACCGGCGGGGCCCAGCCGCCGCTCGCCCCCGGTGTCGGGGACCAGGGCGCCGGGACCGTCTCCCGGTGCAGCGCCCACCAGATGCCCACGACGACGACCATCTGCGCCGAGGCGACGAGCAGGAGGGCCGCCGGCAGCTGCAGGCCGCCGAGGTCCCCCGTGGACAGGTACTTGCGCACCCAGGTCCAGCCGATGCCGTAGGACGCGCCCGCGACGAGGGTGAACCCGAGACCCACCAGGTCCGGACGCCCGGCCGACTGCCACGGCTGGGCGATGACGAGGACGCCCGCGAACCCGGCGAGGACCGCCACGACCTTGCGCGCCGGCAGCCGCTCCGCGGGCAGCATCGCCGCCGTCGCGACGACGGTGGCCAGCGGCGTCGTGGCGTTCCCGATGCCGGCCAGCGCCGAGGTGACCCGCTCCTCGCCCAGCGGGAACAGCACGAAGGGCAGGCACGCCAGGAAGAAGCCGACGACGACCAGGTGGAGCCACACCGTGCGGGACCGCGGCAGCCGGCCACCGATCAGGTGGAGCAGGAGCGTCACGGTGAGGGCGCCCAGCAGGACCCGGGCCGTCGCGATCTGCGGGGGAGCGAACCAGCGAAGGCCGACCTTCATGAACAGGAAGCTCGACCCCCAGATCAGGGCCAGCGCGGCGAACTTCGCCTGCCACGGGACGAGCCGTCGAGCGCCCGGCTCCCGCGACGGGTGCGGCCTGGCAGGGGCAACGGTCGGGGTGGCCACTCCGCCGTCGGGCCGCCCGGGCCCTGTGCTGTCAGACACCCGCACACCGTAGCCCGGGCGCGGTCCGGCGTCGCCGCCGCCGCACCGGCGTCGACTCGGGCGTTCAGGCGGGGGGCCTGCCCCTCGGCGCCGGTGCGTTGAGGTCGTAGCGGATGCCGACGACCCGGATGCCGAAGCACAGTCCCGCGGCGACGAGAGCCCCCACGAGCCCCTGGGCGCCCAGCTCGTGCGCGGTGACCATGGCGGTCGCGCCGACGAGCGCCGGGATCGCGTAGAGACCGCTGGTCAGCACCGTCGGGACGTGCCCGAGGAGGACGTCACGCAGGGTTCCGCCGCCGACGCCGGTGATCGCCCCGAGCAGGACCGCCGGCAGCGGGGCCATCCCCGAGTCGAGGGCCTTGAGGGAGCCCGTGACGGCGAACAGGCTCAGCCCCATCGCGTCGAAGATGTTGATGGACAAGGCGATCCGGTCGAGGCGAGGACCCAGGAAGAAGGCGAGCAGGGCACCCACGGCGGCGACGACGAGGTAGCGCCAGTCGCTGAAGGTGGCCGGCGGCAGCGAACCGATGAGCACGTCGCGGATGATGCCCCCACCCATCGCGGTGAACATGCCGAGCGCCACGACACCGACGATGTCCAGGCGGGCCGCACGGATGGCGGTGAGGGCCCCGTTGAGCGCGAACACGAAGGTGCCCGCGAGGTCGAGCACGAGCAGCAGGACGCTCGAGGTGCTCATCGACGCGCTCGCCGCCCCGCTCAAAGACGCGCTCATCGACGCGCTCATCGACACGCTCAGCGCCCGAGCCAGGCCAGCGCCGCGACGACGAGTGCCGAGGTGCCGGTGTCGAGCGTCGGTTGCACGACGGGCGCGAAGAACGGGGAGTGGTTGACGGGGACGTCCTTGGCCACGGTGCCGGCCTCGACGGCCGCGCGGTACGCGTCGGGGTCGGTGCCGCCGATGCCCCAGTAGGTGTACGGGACGCCGAGGGCGGTGGGCAGGTCGCTGAAGTCCTCGCTGGCACTCTGGAGCGGCAGATCGGTCGCGCGGTCGCCGAAGTGGCGGGCGAAGGCGGCGTGGACGCGTTCGGTCGTCGCGTCGTCGTTGACCGTGGGCGGGAACCGGTCGAAGAGCTCGAACTCGGGCTCGGCGGGCGAGTCGGAGGCCTGGCACTCGGCGACGACGATGCGGCGGATGGCCTCGAGGACGGAGGCGCGGGTCTGCTCGTCGTAGGTGCGTACGTTGAGCTCGAGGACGGCGTGGTCGCCGATGACGTTGCTCTTCGTGCCCGACCGGATGCTGCCGACGGTGAGGACGGCGGGCGTCGTCGGGGCGACCTCGCGGGAGACGACGGTCTGCAGCCGGATGACGATCATCGCCGCCAGCACGACGGGGTCGACCGCCGCCTGCGGCATCGAGCCGTGCGCGCCGCGGCCGTGGACGGTGACCCGCATGCTGTCGGCTGCGGACAGGACCGCCCCCGCCCGGGTGCCCACCGTGCCGGCGACGCCGGGCAGCACGTGCTGCGCCAGGGCCACGTCGACGGACCCCACGACCCCGGCGAGGCCGTCGTCGACCATTCGGCGGGCGCCGTCGCCGAGCTCCTCGGCCGGCTGGAACAGCGCGACGACGGTGCCGCCCCAGGCCTCGCGGTGCCGGGCGAGCAGGTCCGCTGCGCCGAGCAGGCACGTGACGTGCACGTCGTGGCCGCACGCGTGCATGACGGGCACCTCCTGGGCGGCGTCGCGGCCGCCCGTCGGGTCGGCTGGTGCGGTCGCCGCGCTCGCGTACGGCAGCCCGGTCGCCTCCTTGACCGGCAGCGCGTCCATGTCGGCGCGCAGCAGCACCGACGGGCCGTCGCCGTTGCGCAGCAGACCGACCACACCCGTGCCGCCGATGCCCTCGGTCACCTCGTAGTCGCTCGCGCGCAGGCGCTCGGCGACGGCGGCCGCGGTCGCCTGCTCCTGGTGGGACAGCTCGGGGTGCTGGTGCAGGTGGCGGTAGAACTCCTCCTGCCAGGGCCGACACGCCTCGAGGTCGGACAGCACTGCTGCAACGGCGGACTCGGACATCGTGTTCCTCTCCTGCTGCTCCTGCCACGCTTCCGCCCACCGTAGGCCTTCGGTCTGGGCGTCGGCCGGGTCAGGCATCCGGCGGAACGGCGGCGCTAGACCGAGCCCAGGGGTCGCGGCGCGGTGGGCCAGCCGGTGTACGCCTCGGCGAGGTAGCGGGATCCGGCCTCCGACCCGGTCACCATGGACAGCTCGCCGAGCTGCCGGCGTCGGTCGAAGTCGCTGGCCCCCGGGACGGTGTGCAGCATGCTGGTCATCCAGTAGGAGAAGTGCTGGGCCTTCCAGACCCTCGACTGGGCCCGCGGGCTGTAGGTGTCGAGCACGTCCTTGTCGCCGGTCCGCACCGCCTGCTCGAGCACCTCGGCGAGCACCGCGACGTCGGCCAGGGCGAGGTTGAGGCCCTTGGCCCCGGTGGGCGGGACCGTGTGCGCCGCGTCGCCGGCGAGCAGCATGTTGCCGTGGCGCATCGGCTCGCACACGAAGCTGCGGAAGCGCAGCACCGTCCGGTCGGTGATCGGGCCCTCCTCGAGGCTGAAGCCGTCGGGACCGCTCACCCGGGCCTGCAGCTCCTCCCAGATGCGGTCGTCGCTCCAGGCGTCGACGTCCTCGTCGGGGTCGCACTGGAAGTACATGCGCTGCAGCGTCTCCGAGCGCTGGCTGATGAGGGCGAAGCCGCGGTCGGAGTGCGCGTAGACGAGCTCGGGCGCACTGTGCGGGGCCTCGCAGAGGATGCCGAACCACGCGAAGGGGTACTCCTTCGAGAACTGTCGGCGCTGGGCCTCCGGGATCTCGTGGCGGCACCTGCTGCGTGACCCGTCGGCCCCGACGAGATAGTCGCACTCCACGACCTGCTCCGTGCCGGAGGAGTCGGTGAAGTGGATCCGTGGCCGGTCGCCGAGCACGTCCTCGACGCGGGTGTCGGTGACGCCGAACCGGACGTCCGCCCCGTCGCGCTCCCGGGACGTCGCGAGGTCGATGAACACGTCGGTCTGGGGGTAGAGCCAGGCGGACTCGCCGACGAGGCCCTTGAAGTCGATGCGGTGTCCGACGCCGCCGAAGCGCAGCTCGATGCCGTCGTGCGCGTGGCCCTCTCGCAGCACGCGGTCCGAGACGCCGGTGTCGACGAGCAGCCGCACGCTGTCGGCCTCGAGGATGCCGGCGCGCACCGTCTGCTCGATCTCCTCCCTGGTGCGGTTGTCGACGGCGACCGAGTCGATGCCGGCCCGGTGCAGCAGGTGCGAGAGCATCAGCCCGGCCGGGCCGGCGCCCACGATGCCGACGGTGGTCCTGGTGGTCGTGCCGGTCGTGCTGGTCGTCGGCCCGCTCATCGGGCGTCGTGGCCCACGTCGGCCGGGATGGCGCGCCGGACGACCTCGGGATCCTCCTCGGGGTGGTGGCCGAGGACGGCGCGCGCGAGCCCGTGCGCGTAGGACGTGTGCAGGTCGTTGTCGCGAGGCTCGGGCTTGGGCAGCACGCGGCCATTGCACCGCAGCCCGGGCCGGGTGGACAAGGTCCCTGTTCCACCCAGTGGAAGTCGCACGGGCCGGATCGCGGTCGTCAGGCGGTGCCGACGGCGGACGGGAGCCCGAGCCGTTCGCGCAGCTCGTCGGCGCTCGTGCCGTACGTGGCGAGGAGGTCGACGCCGTCGGGGCCGACGCGGAAGACGCCGTGGTCGGTGTAGACCCGGCTGACGCAGCCGACACCGGTGAGCGGGTAGCTGCAGCGCGGGACGAGCTTGGGGGTGCCGTCCTTGCCGAAGAGCCGCATCATGACGAACACCTGCTTCGCCCCGATCGCCAGGTCCATCGCGCCGCCGACGGCCGGGATCGACCCCGGTTCGCCGGTGTCCCAGTTGGCGAGGTCACCGTCGAAGGACACCTGGAACGCGCCGAGCACGCACACGTCGAGGTGGCCGCCGCGCATCATCGCGAAGGAGTCGGCATGGTGGAAGTAGGAGGCGCCGGGCAGCTCGGTGACCGGCACCTTGCCGGCGTTGGTGAGGTCGGCGTCGACATCGTCGCCCGACGCCGCCGGGCCCATGTTGAGCATCCCGTTCTCGGTGTGCAGGACAACGCCCTGCTCGGCGGTGAGGTGGTCGGCGATCTTCGTCGGCTGCCCGATGCCGAGGTTGACGAACGACCCGTCCGGGATGTCGGCGGCCATGACGGCGGCCAGCTCGTCCATCGACAGCGGCCCCCGGTCGAGGTGCTCGGTGGTGGTCGGCATCAGCGGGCTCCCTGGACGGTGTAGTGGCGGGCCTCGACCCGGACGATGCGGTCGACGAAGATCGACGGCGTGACGACGGCCTCGGGGTCGAGCGCGCCGGTCTCGACGATCTCGGAGACCTGGACGATCGTCGTGCCGGCGGCGGTGGCCATGACGGGCCCGAAGTTGCGGGCTGTCTTGCGGTACACGAGGTTTCCCATCCGGTCGGCTCGGTGGGCCGAGACGAGGGCGTAGTCGCCGCGGATGGGCAGCTCGAGCAGGTACTCGCGCCCGTCGATGACCCGCGACTCCTTGCCCTCGGCGAGGGGCGTGCCGACCGCCGTGGGGGAGTAGAAGCCGCCGATGCCCGCACCAGCCGCCCGCATCCGCTCGGCGAGATTGCCCTGGGGGACGACCTCGAGCTCGACGCGCCCGGTGCGGTAGAGGTCGTCGAAGACGTAGGAGTCGACCTGGCGCGGGAAGGAGCAGACGACCTTGCGCACGCGTCCGGCCTTGAGCAGGGCCGCGAGGCCGACCTCGCCGTTGCCTGCGTTGTTGGCCACGACGGTCAGGTCGGTCGCGCCCTGGCGGATGAGGGCGTCGATGAGGTCGAAGGGCATCCCGGCGAGCCCGAAGCCGCCGACGAGCACCGTCGAGCCGTCCTCGATGCCCTCGACCGCGGCGTCGGCGGACTCGAGGATGCTGGTCCGACCCATCAGCTCGCCTCGACGTTCTCGAGCACGACGGCCAGGCCCTGCCCGACGCCGATGCAGATCGCGGCGACGCCCCAGCGCTCGCCCCGCTCGCGGAGCACCTTGGCGAGAGTGCCGACGATGCGGCCGCCGGACGCGCCGAGCGGGTGGCCGATGGCGATGGCGCCACCGCGGGTGTTGACGATGTCGGGGTCGACCTTCCATGCGTCGAGGCAGGCGAGCGACTGCACCGCGAAAGCCTCGTTGAGCTCGACGGCCCCGACGGCGTCCCAGCCGATGCCGGCCCGCTCGAGCGCACGGTTCGCGGCCTCGACGGGCGCGTAGCCGAACTCCTGGGGCGTCAGGGCGTACGCCGCGCGGCCGGCGATCCGGGCCAGCGGGCTCACGCCGATGGTCTCGGCCGCGGCCTCCGAGCCGAGCAGGACGGCGGACGCGCCGTCGCTCAGGGGGGAGGCGTTGCCTGCGGTGATGGTCCCGTCCTTGCGGAAGGAGGGCTTGAGCGTGGCGAGCGTGTCCACCGAGCTGCCGGGGCGGATGCTCTCGTCGCGGGTCAGCTCGGAACCCTCGAGGGGGACGACGAGGTCGTCGTAGAAGCCGTCCTCCCACGCCTGGTGCGCGAGGGTGTGCGAGCGGGCGGCGAACGCGTCCTGCCGCTCGCGCGAGATGCCGAACCTCTCCTGCAGCTGCTCGTTGGCCTCGCCGAGCGAGACGGTCCACGCCGGGTTCATCCGGGGGTTGACGAGGCGCCAGCCGAGGGCGGTCGAGACCGCGGTCATGTCGCCGGCGGGGAAGGGCCGCGACGGCTTGGGCATGACCCACGGGGCGCGCGTCATCGACTCGACGCCGCCGGTGAGCACGATGTCGGCGTCCCCGGTCTCGATGGCCCGGGAGCCGACGTGGACGGCGTCGAGGCTCGACCCGCACAGTCGGTTGACGGTCGTGCCGGGCACGCTGACCGGCATCCCGGCCAGCAGCGCCGCCATGCGACCGACGTTGCGGTTCTCCTCACCGGCGCCGTTGGCGTTGCCCCACACGACGTCGTCGACCCGGGCCGGGTCGAGCCCGGGCGTACGCGACAGGAGGGACGAGATGGCGTGGGCGGCAAGGTCGTCGGGGCGCGTCGCGGCGAGGCTGCCGTTGAACTTGCCGAAGGGGGTGCGGATGGCTGCATAGACGAACGAGGTCACGGTGCGAGCCTACGAGGCTGCTTCGATATCGTGAAGTATCAAGATCAGACATGACTGAGTATCGTTGATGTATGGATCTACTCCGCCACCTCGACTACTTCGTCGCCGTCGCCGAGGAACGGCACTTCGGCCGGGCCGCCGAGCGGCTGCACATGGCCCAGCCGCCCCTCTCTCAGCAGATCCGCCGGCTCGAGGCCGAGGTCGGCGCCCAGCTGTTCGTCCGGACCACCCGACGCGTCGACCTGACCCCGGCCGGAGCGGCCTACCTCATCCGTGCCCGGGCCATCCTCGGCGCCGTCGACGAGGCCGCCGCCGAGGCCCGACGCGTCGCGGCCGGGAGCCTCGGCCGCCTCGTCATCGGCTGCGTCGGCTCCGTCACCTACAGCCTGCTGCCCGAGCTGTCGGCCCGGCTGGCCGAGGAGCTGCCCGGCGTCGACTTCTCCTTCCGCGGCGAGATGCTCGCCTCCGAGCAGGTGCAGGCCCTGCGGGAGGGCACCATCGACGTCGGCTTCCTCCGGCCACCCGTCGCCGACCCGGCACTCGCGGTCACACCCCTTCGCAGCGACCGGCTCGTGCTCGCCCTGCCGTCCGCGCATCCGCTGGCCCGGCGCGCCCGAATCGACGTCGCCCACCTGCGCGGGCAGGACCTCATCGTCCACTCGGCCGACCGGCGCTCGGCCATGTACGACGTCGTGCTCCGCCTCTGTCGGGATGCCGGGTTCGAGCCGACGGTCCGCCACGAGGTGGGCGAGACCTCGACGCTCGTCACCCTGGTGGCCGGCGGGCTGGGGGTGGCTGTGGTTCCCGAGCCGGTGCAGGCGCTCGCCCTGGACGGCATCGTGTACCGCCCGCTCGGCCGGCCTGCCACGAGCGTCGAGCTCGTCGTCGCCCACCGGGCCGACCGTCACGAGCCGCACCTGACCCGCACGCTCGCCGTCGTGCGCGAGGTGGTGGGGTAGATGTGGACGAGCGCTCTCCGGTGCTCAGGCCCAGATGTACTCCTCGGCGATGGCGCCGTCCTTCCACTTCGCGACGGTCACCATCCGGCCGCCGCCCTCGAACTCCCCGATGACACAGGTCCACTCGCCCGACCCGAACCCGATGGGGTGCGCCGTGATCTGCGGCGGCGTGCCGCCCGCGGACTCCACGTGGGCCTTCATGGCGTCGATGTGCTCCTCGATGCCGTGGGTCGGCGGCGTGCCCTTCCAGTCGACGAGGACGTCGTCGGTGTGGTGATGGGCGAACACGCCGTGCCAGTCAGCGGTGTTCCAGCCCGTGAAGTCGAGATCGTCCATGCCCTTGAGGTTGCGGGCCACCTGGTCATCGCTCATGCGACGCCTCCGGTTCGGTCGATGGTGCCGTGCCGGTCGCGGGATGCGGCCATCTC
>JAEWFB010000031.1 GCA_023389095.1 Actinomycetes bacterium | reverse complement strand
GCGACCTGCTCGCCTCGCTCGGCCCGATGATGATCATGCTGCCGCGCACCCGCCTCGAGGCCGAGTACACGGTGTCCGACGCGACCCACCTGACCCGGGTGTCCTTGGAGCACGAGAACATCCACCTCGCCATCGCCCGTGGCGACGCCGAGGCCGCCCGGGCCGCGATGCGTCTGCACCTGGCCAACTCGCGCGCCCGCCTCCAGCACGACTGAGCTGTGACGGGTGGGACGAGGTGCTCACTCGATGAACGAGGTCGGGTGAGCACGCAGTCACAGGCGGCTCACCAGCGGGCGGTGTTGGGGCGGAATCCCGGCTGCACCGACTGCATGTACACGGTGTCCTCGCGACGCCGGACGCCGCACGCGAGGTACTGCTCGTGCAGCGCGCCGAGCGCGTCCTCGTCGAGGGTGACGCCGAGGCCTGGCCCGGTGGGCACCGCCACGGCTCCGTCGACGAAGTCGAGCACGCCCGGCTCGACGACGTCCTCGGTCTTCCACGGGTAGTGGGTGTCGCAGGCGTAGGTGAGGTTGGGCGTGGCCGCGGCGAGGTGCGTCATGGCCGCGAGGCTGATGCCGAGGTGGCTGTTCGAGTGCATCGACAGGCCCATCCCGAACGTGTCGCAGATCCCGGCGAGCAGGCGCGAGCGGTGCAGGCCACCCCAGAGGTGGTGGTCGGACAGGACGACCCCGACCGCACGGGCCCGGACGGCCGGCTCGAGGTGCTCGAAGGCGATGACGCACATGTTCGTCGCGAGGGGCAGGTCGGTGGTGCGCGCCACCGCCGCCATGCCGTCGATGCCGGGCGTCGGGTCCTCGAGGTACTCGACCACGCCGGTCAGCTCGGCCGCGACCTCGGCCGACGTCTCGACGGTCCACGCGCCGTTGGGGTCGATGCGCAGCGCGTGCCGCGGGAAGGCGTCGCGCAGCGCGTGCAGGGCGGCGACCTCCTGGGCGGGCGGCAGCACGCCGCCCTTGAGCTTGATCGCCTCGAAGCCCCAGCCGTCGACCATCCGGCGGGCCTGGGCGACGACCTGTTCGGGCGTCAGCGCCTCGCCCCACGCGTCGTCCGGCTGGCCCGGGTGGCCGGCCCACTTGTAGAAGAGGTAGGCGCTGAACGGCACCCGGTCGCGCACGGCGCCGCCGAGCAGGTCGCTGACCGGCCGGCCGGTCTCGTGGCCCTGCGCGTCGAGGCAGGCCACCTCGAACGGCGAGTACACGGTGTCGAGGGCCGAGTCGACCTCGAGCATGCCGCCGAAGCTCGCGCCGGCCCCCGACGTCGACCCGATCGACGCGGCGACGGCCCGCCGCAGGCCGGCGAGGTCCCAGACGTCGACGCCGAGGATGCCGCGCGCCGCCGCCTCCAGCCGGGCCAGGTGGGTCTCGTCGGCGTACGTCTCGCCGAGACCGACCAGGCCGGTGTCGGTGTGCAGCCGGACCACCGCTCGGAGCGCGAAGGGCTGGTGCACGCCGACGACGTTGAGCAGCGGCGGGTCGGCGAAGGCGACCGGCACGACCTCGACGCGGCTGATGCGGTTCACGGTCCTCGTCGTCGCAGTGACCGGCGCGGCGCTCACCGCGCCTCCGTCGTCTCGCGCTCGAGAGCCAGGTCGGGGGCCTGGCCGGGCGTCTCGTCGGGCGCCAGCGTCGGCTCACCGCGCCGGGCCCGAACCACCTTGCGCAGCAAGGGGAAGAGCGCCACCGCGATGACCGCGGCGAGGATCGTGCCCGAGATGGGGCGGGTGAGGAAGCCGGTGGGGTCGCCGCCGAAGATGAGCAGGGACTGGCGGGCCGAGGACTCGATGAGGGTGCCGAGCACGAATGCCAGGACCATCGGGCCGGGGTCGAAGCCGAGCTTCTTCATGAGGTAGCCGACGACGCCGAACACGATGACGAGGTAGATGTCGAACACCGAGTTGTTGACGGTGTACACGCCGAGGACCGTGATGAGCGCGGTGATCGGGGCGAGGATCGCCGGCCTCACCTTGAGGATCCGCACGAAGACGCCGACCATCGGGATGCTCATGATGAGCAGCAGGATGTTGCCGATGTACATCGAGTTGATGACGCCCCAGAAGATGTCGGGGTGGGTGTCGACGAGCTGCGGGCCGGGCTGGACGCCCTGGATGAGCAGCGCCCCGAACATCAGTGCCATCGTCGCGTTGGCCGGGATGCCGAGCGTCAGCAGCGGGATGAACGACGACGTGGCGGCGGCGTTGTTGGCGGTCTCGGGCGCGGCGACGCCCTCGATGGCGCCGCGGCCGAAGCGCTCCGGCTGCTTGGCCCGACGCTTCTCGACGGCGTAGGCCACGAGCGAGGAGAGGACGGCGCCGCCGCCGGGCAGGACGCCGAGGCCGAAGCCGATGCCCGACCCGCGGGCGATGGCGCCCTTGGAGTCGGAGAGGTCCTGGCGGCTGGGCCACACCTTGGTGACCTTGGCCGGGGCGTGGACCTTCTTGTGGTTCTCCTCGAGGTTGTAGAGGATCTCGCCGAGGCCGAACAGGCCCATGGCGATCGGCACGAAGTCGATGCCGTCGGCGAGGTTGAGGTTGCCGAAGGTGAACCGCTCGGCGCCGGTGAAGGTGTCGCGGCCGACCGTCGCGACGAGCAGGCCCAGCGCCGCGGCGATGACGGCCTTGAGCTTGCCGCCGTTGCCGACGGTGGACACGAGCAGCACGCCGAGCAGGCCGAGGGCCGCGTACTCGGGCGGCCCGAACTCGAGGGCGTAGCCGGCGACGACCGGGGCGAGCACCGACAGGCCGATGATCGAGACGGTGCCACCGATGAACGAGCCGATGGCGGCGATGCCGAGGGCCGCGCCGGCCCGGCCCTGCTTGGCCATGGCGAACCCGTCGAAGACGGTGACGACCGAGCTCGCCTCGCCCGGTAGCCGGAGCAGTACCGAGGTGATGGTGCCGCCGTACTGGGCGCCGTAGAAGATGCCGGCGAGCATGATGATCGCCGAGACCGGCTCGATCCCGTAGGTGATCGGCAGCAGGATCGCGATGGTCGCGGCCGGGCCGAGCCCGGGCAGCACGCCGATGAGCATGCCGATGACGACGCCGATGAGGCAGTAGAGCAGGTTGGTCGGCTGCAGGACGACGCCGAAGCCGTCGATGATCGGGGTGAAGTCCATGACGTCTCGCCTTTCAGATGAGCCGCGGGAGCGGGATGGCGAGGGCGAGGACGAACAGCGCGTAGAACGCCGCGACCGTGACGACGCTGACGACGGCGGTCGTGCGCCAGGACTCGCCGCCGAGGAAGCGCAGCCAGATGACCATGAGCACGAGCGAGGGCACCTCGAACCCGACGACGGGCAGGAGGGCGGCGAGCCCGACCATCGAGAGGACGCCGAGGGCCGTCAGGGCGCTGGAACGGGTGAACTGCTCGGTGTCCGTGGCGTCGCGGCCGAAGGCGACCTGCGCCACCGACAGCGCCGTGACCGCCACGGACACCGCGAAGGGCCACAGCCCCGGCCCGGGCCGGGTCAGGCTGCCGAGCCCGTAGCCGAGCGACAGGACGATGCCGGCGATCCCGAGCACCAGCGTCACGACGCCGGAGGCCACCTGGGCGAGCGGCCCGGCATGCGGTGGTCGCTCGTCCTCGAGGTCCTGGGCGAGCTCGGCCTTGAGCTCCTCGAGGATGTCGGCCTCCGCGGCCTCCGCGGCCTCCGCGGCGTCGGCTCGAGCGGGTTCGCTCGTCGTGCTCATCCCTGGCTCCTCTTCGAGTGGGGTCGGCGGGTGGTTTCGGCCGGTGGGTCGCTCAGCTGTTCGAGGCGAGCGAGATGCCGAACTGCTTGAGCTTGGCGGTGTTCGACTCGAGGTCGGCCTTGAGCATCGTGGCGACCTCCGGGCCGGGGACCTCGAGCGGCGTCAGGTTGTTCTGCTCGTTGAACTTCTTGTACTCGTCGGTGGCGAACGTCTTCTTCGCGGCCGCGACGAGCTTGTCCTTGACCGCCTGCGGGGTGCCCTTCGGCGTCGTGATGAACCGGTACTGGCTCACCTGCACGTCGTAGCCCTGCTCCTTGGCGGTGGGCACGTCGGGCAGGTACTTCACGCGCTCGGCCGAGAAGACGGCGAGCGGCACGAGCTTGCCGGCGCGGATGTTCTCGATGGCCTCGCCCACCTGCATCGTCGACACGTCGACCTGGTTGCCGAGCAGCGCGGTGAGGTTGGGAGCGCCGCCGTCGAAGGGCACGGCCGTGGCCTTGATGCCCGCCGTGGCGAAGGTGAGGGCCGAGTTGAGCTGCGCGCCGGTGCCGACGCCGGTGGTGCCGTAGCGGATCGTCTTGCCCGACTTCTTCATGTCGTCGATGCTCTTCCAGCCCGTCTTCGGGTTGGTGGCAAGGACGTAGTCGTCACGCGAGACGCCGTAGACGATGTCGAAGTCGTCGGCCTTGACGGCCTCCGACTCGGACACGGCGAGCGGCGTGATGGCGAACAGCGACGCGTTCTGGATCGAGATCGAGTAGCCGTCGGGCGCGGCGTTCTGCAGCTCCTTGGCGACGAGCGCGCCGTTGGCACCCGGCTTGTTGACGACGGGCACGGCGACACCGAGCGACTGGCCCATCCCCTTGGACATGGCGCGGCTGATGAGGTCGCTGCTGCCGCCGGCCGAGGCGCCCACGGTCATCTCGATGCTCTTGGCCGGGTAGTCGCTGCCGCCGGACGCGGCCCCACCACCCGCGCCCGTCTTGACGCCCCCGCAGGCGGACAGGGCGAGGGCGAGCGCCGCCGCGCCGGCCACGGTCGCGATGCGGGTCCTCGTTGCAACATTCGTCATTGAAGGTCTCCTACGAGCTGGGGCACCGGCGTCGGTGCTGGGGTCTGAGGTCGGAGGTCGGTCCCCGTGCCGCCCGACACTACGAACGCGTTCGATGCCTGTCCAAACCCGATGCTGCATCGGTTGATACCTTCGCCGTATCGACCGGGGTATCGTGGCCGGCCATGATGACCCTCGACCAGGTGCGGGCCTTCGTCGCCGTCGCGGAGGAGCTGCACTTCGGCCGCGCCGCCGAGCGGCTCACCATGACCCAGCCGCCGCTGAGCCGGCAGATCCAGAAGCTCGAGCGGACCGTCGGCGTCACCCTCCTCGAGCGGGACAACCGACGCGTCGAGCTGACCGAGGCCGGGCGCGCCTTCCTCGACGAGTCCTACCGGCTGCTCGCGCTCGTGGAGAGCGCCGGCGACGTGGCCCGCCGGATCGACGGCGGAGCGGCCGGCACGCTGCGGCTCGGGTTCACGGCGGTGTCGGCGATCGGCGTGCTCGGGCCGCTGCTCACCGAGCTCGACCGCAGCCTGCCCGGCGTCGAGGTGATCCTCCACGAGCGGGTCACGGCCGCCCAGGCCGACGGCATCCGCCGTGGCGAGCTCGACCTCGGCCTCGCGCGTCCGCCGTTCGACACCTCCGAGCTCGAGTCGCGCGTCGTCTTCCGCGAGCCGCTCTGCGCCGCCGTGCCTGCCGGGCACCCGCTCGCCGGCGTGCGGCGTCCGCTGACGGCCGGCGACTTCGACGGGGTGCCGGTCATCAGCTACAACCCCGTCCAGTCGCGCTACTTCCACGAGCTGACGGTCCGGTTCCTCACCAACGCCCACCCCCGCGTCGAGCAACAGGTGCACCAGATCCTCACCGCCGTCCTGCTCGTCGCCGCCGGACGCGGGTGCGCCCTCGTCCCCGCCTCCGCCCGGTCGCTCGGGGTGCAGGGGGTCGTGTACCAGGACCTCGTGGACGGCGGCGGCGACCCCGACGGTAGCGAGGTGCCGGGCCGGCCGGTCGAGCTGCACGCCATCTGGGCACGGGGGCGTCGCAGCCCGATGCTGCGCCGGGTCCTGGCCCAGATCGGCCGGATGGAGCTGGGCGAGCCGGGCTGAGGGCGACCACGTCCGACGATGCTCGGGCTGCATCGCGGGATACGGAATCCGTCTTGGACAGGTATCCAGCCCCTTCCTAGCCTGAGGGGACTCACTGGCCCAGCGGCGGGCCCGCCGACCTCCCGACGGGCAGCCGCTCTGTCGCAAAGGACCTCGCCGTGCCTCTGGCCCCCGACGAACTCGCTCACCAGCTGGGCACCGGACTGCTCTCCTTCCCCGTCACCCACTTCACCCCCGACCTCGCCTTCGACGAGGCCGGCTACCGCGAGCACCTCTCGTGGCTCAGCGGCTACGACGTGGCCGGGCTCTTCGCCGCCGGGGGCACGGGCGAGGGCTTCTCGCTGCGCACCGAGGAGATCGACACCGTCGTGCGCGTCGCCGTCGACGAGATCGGCGGGAAGGTGCCGGTGCTCGCGCCGGCCACCGGCGGCACCGCCGTCGCGATCGCCCAGGCCCGGGCCGCCGAGGCCGCCGGCGCCGACGGCATCCTGCTCTTCCCGCCCTACCTCATCGAGGCCGGCCAGCGCGGCCTCGTCGAGCACGTCTCGGCCGTGTGCCGCTCCACCTCGCTCGGCGTCATCGCCTACTCGCGCGCCAACGCGGTCCTCGGTGACCTCGCCGTCGCCGAGGCGGCCGAGCGCAACCCCAACCTCGTGGGCCTCAAGGACGGTGTCGGCAACGTCGAGGCGATGACGCGCACCTACGCCCGCGTCGGTGACCGGCTGCTCTACGTCGGCGGCCTGCCGACCGCCGAGACGTTCGCCCTGCCGCTGCTCCAGCTCGGGGTGACCACCTACTCCTCGGCCATCTTCAACTTCGTCCCGGAGTTCGCCGTCGGCTTCTACGAGGACGTGCGTCGCCAGGACCTCGAGGCGGTCTACCGCAAGCTGAACGACTTCGTGCTGCCCTACCTCGACATCCGCGACCGCGAGCGCGGGTACGCGGTGTCCATCATCAAGGGTGGCCTCACGGCCATCGGCCGGCCGGCCGGGCCGGTGCGCCCGCCGCTGACGAACCTCACCGAGCAGGACGTCACCGACCTCAAGATCCTCGTCGACAAGATCAGCTGAACGGAGCCACTCCGCATGACCACCCTGACCGGACACTCGATCATCGCCGGATCCCCCACGGCCGGAACGCTCCCCGGGGTGGCCGCGGTGGAGGCGACGACGGGCGAGGCGCTCGAGCCCGTGTACACGCACGTCGACGAGGAGCAGCTCGGAGCCGCCACGCGTGCCGCGGCCGACGCCTTCGACGCGTACCGCGCGACCTCGCCGGAGGAGCGGGCGGCTTTCCTCGAGAAGGTCGCCGAGGAGATCGAGGCCGACCGCGAGGCCATCGTGGCCCGGGCCGTCGCCGAGTCGGGCCTGCCGCTCGCCCGCCTCACGGGCGAGCTGGGCCGCACGACCGGGCAGCTGCGGATGTTCGCCGGGGTCGTCCGCCTCGGCGACCACCTCGAGGTCCGCGTCGACCCCGCTCAGCCCGACCGGACGCCCCTCCCCCGTGCCGACATCCGCCAGCGCCAGGTGCCCCTGGGCCCGGTCGCCGTGTTCGGCGCGAGCAACTTCCCCCTCGCGTTCTCCACCGCCGGCGGCGACACCGCGTCCGCCCTCGCAGCAGGCTGTCCCGTCGTGGTGAAGGGCCACCCGGCGCACCCGGTCACCGGCACGCTCGTGGCGCG
>JAEWFB010000671.1 GCA_023389095.1 Actinomycetes bacterium | reverse complement strand
GCCCTCGTCAACAACACCCTGAGCTTCCAGTCGATCCCGCCCGGCGTCATCGAGGACACCGCGACGGGCAGGGCCCAGCGCTACTGGCACGACTTCTTCAACTTCGCCGGCATCCACCGCTGGGTCTGGCTCAGCGCGACGCCGCAGGCCCGGGTCGAGGACATCACCGTGGTCACCGGCTTCGAGGGCGACACCGGCTCGGTCGAGTACACGGTCGTGCCGGTCGACGCCGAGGGCCTCGACGTGCGCGTCGTGCTGCGCGACGCCGGTGGCCGCGACATCGCGACCGGCACGGGGCCGACCGGCACCCTGCAGGTCGCCGACGTCCACCTCTGGGCACCGGGCCACGGTTACCTGTACGACCTGGAGGTGCAGCTCGTCGACGATGCCGGCGCCGTGCTCGACAGCTACCACCAGAGCGTCGGCATCCGCACCGTCCAGGTGCGCGGCACCGAGTTCCTCGTCAACGGGGACCCTTTCTACTTCAAGGGATTCGGCATGCACGAGGACCACTCGACGATCGGCAAGGCGCACAGCCCCGCGCACGTCGTGCAGGATTTCGAGCTGCTCGACTGGATCGGGGCGAACTCGTTCCGCACGTCGCACTACCCCTATTCCGAGGACGTCATCGACTACGCCGACCGGCACGGCATCGTCGTCATCGACGAGACCGCAGCCGTCGGCCTCAACATGGGCCTCGGCGGCGGCATCTTCGGCGGCCAGGGCTACACGACCTTCTCCCCCGAGACCGTCAACGACGAGACCCGGGAGGTCCACGCCCAGGCGATCCGCGAGCTCATCGCCCGCGACAAGAACCACCCGAGCGTCGTGCTCTGGTCGATCGCCAACGAGCCCGAATCCGACACCGAGGGCGCCGAGGACTACTTCCGCCCGCTCTTCGACGTCGCCCGCGAGGCCGACCCGACGCGCCCGGTGGGCTTCGTCAACGTCATGCTCGCCCCGCACGGGAAGTGCCGCGTGTCCCAGTTCGCCGACGTGCTCATGCTCAACCGCTACTACGGCTGGTACGTCAACACCGGCGACCTCGCCGCCGCCGAGATCGCCTGGACCGACGAGCTGAACGGCTGGGCCTCCGAGGGCAAGCCGATCGTCGTCACCGAGTACGGCGCCGACACCCTCGCCGGCAACCACTCCCTCACCCCGCAGCCGTGGAGCGAGGAGTACCAGGTCGACTACCTCGCCATGAACCACCGCGTGTTCGACGCCTGCGAGGCCGTCGTCGGCGAGCACGTCTGGAACTTCGCCGACTTCGCCACCACCTCCGGGATCATGCGCGTCGACGGCAACAAGAAGGGCGCCTTCACCCGCGACCGCAAGCCGAAGGCCGCCGCCTTCGCGCTGCGCCGCCGCTGGCGCAAGGACGCATGATGCCCGGGCGCCGCCGTCCCCTCGCGTCACCGGCGGCGCCCGTCCACCCGCGGGCGCGGTCAGGTCGGTCTCGACCCGGCCGCGCCCGGACCCAGCAGCCGTCCAGCTCGACCGCCTTGTCCCAGAGAGGAACAGCAATGACAGACCAGGCCAACATCGGCGTCGTCGGACTCGCCGTCATGGGCAGCAACCTTGCCCGCAACCTCGCCCGGCACGGCCACCGCGTCGCGCTGTTCAACCGCACCGCCGAGCGCACGC
The DNA here is from genome assembly GCA_023389095.1 of Actinomycetes bacterium. Taxonomy (GTDB): domain Bacteria; phylum Actinomycetota; class Actinomycetes; order Actinomycetales; family Dermatophilaceae; genus Monashia. The sequence continues at coordinate 6,002 of JAEWFB010000671.1, read as the reverse complement.
GGCAGCACGTCGCCGACCACGGCTCCGAGGGGACGTTCCTGCCCTCGGAGTCGCTCGAGGACTTCGTCGCCTCCCTCGAGCGGCCGCGGCGCGTCATCGTCATGGTCAAGGCGGGGGCCGGTACCGATGCGGTCATCGACCAGCTCGCGCCGCTCCTCGAGGAGGGCGACATCGTCGTCGACGGTGGCAACGCCCACTTCGAGGACACTCGCCGCCGCGAGGCGGCGCTGCGCGAGCACGGGCTCCACTTCGTCGGCACCGGCATCTCGGGCGGTGAGGTCGGCGCGCTCGAGGGCCCGTCGATCATGCCCGGCGGCTCGAAGGAGTCGTACGTCGCGCTGGGGCCGATCCTCGAGTCCATCGCGGCGCAGGTCGACGGTGAGGCGTGCTGCGCGTGGATGGGCCCGGACGGTGCCGGCCACTTCGTCAAGATGGTCCACAACGGCATCGAGTACGCGGACATGCAGTTCATCGCCGAGGCCTACGACGTGCTCTCGGCCGCGGGCCTCTCCGCCTCCGAGGTGGCCGACGTCTTCCGCGAGTGGAACACCGGCGAGCTCGACTCCTTCCTCGTCGAGATCACGGCCGACGTGCTCTCGCAGGTCGACGCGTCCACCGGCCGCCCCCTCGTCGAGCTGATCACCGACGCCGCCGAGCAGAAGGGCACGGGCCGGTGGACGGTCCAGATCGCCCTCGAGCTCGGCGTGCCGGTGTCGACCATCGCCGAGTCGGTGTTCGCCCGCTCGGCCTCGGGCGACACGGCGGTGCGCGGTGCCTCGCGTGGGGTGCTCGCCGGCCCGGACCGCACTGTCTCCGTGGACGACCGGCGCGACCTGGTCGACGCCGTGCGCGACGCCCTGTGGTGCTCGAAGGTCGTGGCCTACGCCCAGGGCCTGGAGCAGATCCGCAAGGCGAGCGAGGAGTACGACTGGGACGTCGACATCGCGACGGTGGCTCGCATCTGGCGTGGCGGCTGCATCATCCGGGCCCGGCTGCTCGCCCAGATCAGCGACGAGTACGCCGCCGGCGGCCTGCGCACCCTCCTCGTCGCGCCGAGCATCGCCACCGGCCTCGCCGACCGACAGGACGCCTGGCGCCGGGTCGTCGGCCTCGCGACGACCGCGGGCGTGCCGGTGCCCGGCTTCTCCAGCGCCCTCGGCTACTACGACACGGTGCGCGCCGAGCGCCTCCCGGCCGCGCTCGTGCAGGGCCTGCGCGACAACTTCGGCGCGCACACCTACGGCCGCACCGACCGCCCCGGAGCGTTCCACACCCTGTGGTCGGGTGACCGGAGCGAGGTCGAGGCGTGAGGATGAGGGCATGACGACCCCTGCGACCGTGGCCGACGGCGTCCACGCCGACCTGCCCGAGCACCTGGACGCTCTCGCCGGGAGGGCGAGCGACGCCCTCGAGGCCGGCCTGCCACCCGGCGCGCACCGCCGGCTGGGCGTGGCCTTCTCGGGCGGCGTCGACTCGAGCCTCCTGCTCGCCCTCGCGGCCCGAGCGCTCGGGGTCGAACGGGTGGTCGCGGTGCTGGGGGTCTCCCCCAGCCTCGCGGCCGACGAGCGCCGGGGCGCGCACGACGTCGCGGCGCACCTCGGCGTGCCGCTCGTCGAGGTCGCCACGCACGAGGGCGACAACCCGGCCTACCGGCGCAACGGCCCGGACCGCTGCTTCCACTGCAAGGACGAGCTGTTCGCCCGGATCTCGGACGAGGTCGTCGAGCGGCACGGGCTGTGCGCCGTGGCCTACGGCGAGAACGCCGACGACACGAGGCGACCCGACCGCCCCGGGGCCCGGGCCGCCACCGAGCACGCGGTGCTGCGGCCGCTGGCCGACGCCGGGCTCACCAAGGCGGACGTGCGGGCGCTCGCCCGCGCGCTCGGGCTGCCGAACGCCGACAAGCCGGCAGCCCCGTGCCTCGCCTCGCGCATCCCCCACTTCACCGAGGTCGACCCGACGCGTCTCGGCCAGGTCGAAGCGGCCGAGCATGCCCTGAGGCAGCTCGGTTTCGCCGACGGACGCGTGCGCCACCACGGCGACGTGGCGCGGGTCGAGCTCCTCCCCGACGACCTGCCCCGTGCGGTCACACCGGACGTCCGCGAACGTCTCGTGGCCGCGGTGAGGTCCGCCGGCTTCCGGTTCGTCGCCCTCGACCTCGCGGGCATCCAGTCGGGCGCCTTCACCCTGCCGCTCGTCGAGGTGGGTCGTGGCTGACCCAGCCGGCGCCGGCCTCGACGGCACCGACCTCGACGGCGTCGCCGAGCTCGATCTGTCCCGAGGGGCACGCCGGGGCTACCCGGAAGCGATCTACTGCGAGGGCAAGACGCCGGAACAGGTCCGGGCGATCGCGCGACGCCTCCGCGACGCGCACGCCTCCGGTGAGACCAGTGGCTCGGTCCTCTTCACCCGCGCGAGCGCCGACCACGCGGCCGCCGTGCTCGCCGAGCTGCCCGACGCGCGCCACGACGCGACGGCACGGTTCCTCGCCTGGCCGTCCGAACCGCCAGCTCCCACGGGCGAGCTCGTCGTCGTGCTGTGCGCCGGCACGTCCGACCTCCCGGTCGCGCAGGAAGCCGTCCTCACGGCCCGGTATCTCGGGCGGCACGTCGAGCTCGTCGTCGACGTCGGCGTCGCCGGCATCCACCGCATCCTGGCCCGCCGCGAGCTCATCGACCGCGCCGGCGCTCTCGTCGTGGTCGCCGGGATGGACGGTGCGCTCGCCAGTGTCGTCGCCGGTCTCGCGAGTGCTCCGGTCGTCGCCGTTCCCACCTCGGTCGGCTACGGCGCCGCCTTCGGCGGCATCGCACCCCTGCTGACGATGCTCAACGCCTGCGCTCCCGGGGTCGGCGTCGTCAACATCGACAACGGCTACGGGGCAGGACACCTGGCCGCCCAGATCGCGGCACGCTGACCGACGCGTGAGCGACCCGGCGACGGGCCGGAGCGCCCAGGCGGACGCGACCGCGCTCAAGCCCGCGGTCGCAGGCCCTCCGGCACAGGCGAACCCGCGGTGAGCCCGCACGCCACCCCCTCGGCGGCCGCCCGCGTCAGGACGTCCCGCACCGGGCGACCCAGCACGGACGCTGCTGCTTCGACGTCGCGGAACTCCGGGGTCGCGGTGACGACGCGGCCTGCCCGGTGGGCGATCTTGACGCCGACGCGCTGACCGTCGACGTCGACGTCGACCCACCCCCGAGCCAGAGCCCACCGGTGCACTCGGGTCTCACGCACGCCGATGGTGCTCGTCCTCGCGAGCAGCAGGTCACGCAGGCCGGCGCTCCGGTCCGGGACGGTGAGCACCGACACGACCTGGGCCGGGCGACCGCGCTTCATGAGGATCGACGCCAGCCACGCGTCCGCCGCCCCGGCGTCGAGCAGTCCGTCGATGACGGTCGGCCACACCCGGGGGTCGAGGTCGTCGACGTTGGCCTCGAGCAGGACCATCTCCGACACGGAGAGGCCGTCGTCGGTCTCGACGCCCATGGACGGCTCGGCGGCGCGGCCGATGACGACGCGCACGACGTTCGGCCGGTCGGGAACGTCCTTGCTACCGGCCCCGACGCCGTGGGCCGCCACCTGCAGCGCCGGCAGCGGGCCCTGGTCCGAGGCGAGGGTCGTGGCCAGCGCGACGCCGGTGGGCGTGGCGAGCTCGCCGTCGCCGCCGGATGTCACGTCCCACCCGTGCAGCAGCTCGAGGACGGCCGGGACGGGCACGGGGATCCGCCCGTGGGCGGCGCGCACGGTGCCGCTGCCGAGGGCCAGGCGCGAGGCCGTGACGTGGGCGATCCCGAGCTCTGACAGGGCCGCACACACCCCGACGACGTCGGCGATCGAGTCCCATGCGCCGACCTCGTGGAAGTGGACCTCGTCGGCGGTGACGCCGTGCACCCGCGCCTCGGCCTCCGCGAGGGCCGCGAAGGTGGCGAGCGCGCGCCGGCGCGTCGGCCCATCGAGTGTCGCGGCCGTGAGACGTTCGCGGATCGTCGACCACGAGCGGTGGTGCTGGTCCTCCACGAGCAGCTCGACGTCGACCTTGAGGGCGCGCATCCCGGCGCGCTGCACCGGCGTCGCGACGAGGCGAACCGTGTCGGGGACGACCGCGTCGACGGCCGACTGCACCCGGTCGAGCGGGGCCCCGGCGTCGACGAGGGCGGCGAGCAGCATGTCGCCGGCGACTCCCGCCGACAGGTCGAGCCACGCGGTGAGTCCGGCGTCGGTGCGTGGCTCCATGTCGCTCACCGTACGCGGCCGGGCCGCCCACCCGGGGCGCGACCCGGCGGTCACGCCGGCGCCGGGTCCGCGCCGTGGAGCAGCAGGTCGACGATCCCGTTCGCCCATCCCCTGCGGGCGCGCCCGTGGCGGAGCAGCTGGGCGAGGTAGGCCCCGAGGGCGAGGTCGGCGAGCGCCTCGCCGTCGGTGCCGGCGCGGACGCGTCCGGCCACGATGTCCGCGTCGATCTCGCCCTGGAGTGCCGTCAGCTGCCGGACGAGATGGGCGCGCAGGGCCGAGCTGAAGGCCGGGTCGGAGTCGGTGAGCACCGACGCGACCGCGCCCCTGCCGAGCTGTTCGTCGACCAGGGCGAGCGCCTGCTCGAGGAGCCAGCGCAGCTTGTCCCGCAGGGGCAGCTCACGGGCGGGCATCGGCGCCTCGACCAGCTGCCCCAGGGTTGCCGCGAGGAGCGCTTCACGGTTCCGGTAGCGCCGGTAGACCGTGGTGCGGGCGACTCCGGCCCGCGACGCCACGGCATCGATGTGGACGCCGCTGGGCCCCTGGTCGCGCAGCAGGCCGAGGGCGGCGCCGGCGATCCGGTCGTCGGCCCTCGGATCGCGGGGCCGGCCTCGCGCAGGGGTCATGTCGGTGCCTCCGGGAACAAAGACGAGCTCATTAACGCTACACACACTGTAGCGATATTCGTGGGGTGTCACCTCACGAGGAAGGAGCCCATCATGACCCCCGGCGAGGTCCTCATCCCCGGCGCCATCGCGATCGTCTTCGTGGTCGCCTGGTTCGTCTTCGGCCTCATCGACGCCACCCGACGCGACTCACAGCGGGAGGAGGCCCCGCCCGGCACCGGGTCGAACCGCAGGCCGCTCCGCCAGCCGCTCGCCCAGCCGGTGCGACACACCACGCGCTCCCACCACCGCTGAGCCGAACGGCACCCGACCGAGGCGCTGGCACCGTGGCCGCGCCACCACCCCAAGCTTTTTCAGAGACACGACAGACGGACCATCAGGCCCGTGACAAAGGAGGACAGACGACATGGTCGTCTACAACGAGCTGGTGGCCGTCACCGCGGGAGCCGGGCTCATCGGCTTCGCGTGGTTCCTGGTCCACCTCATCCGAGGCAAGCACATCGACAGCGAGGGCTGGGCCGGGTTCTTCGGCGTCACCGGCCTGCTGCTGCTGGCCCTCGGCCTGCACACCACCGTCACCTGGCCGTTCGGCGGCGACGGCTTCGAGTACGCCAACGTCGCCTTCGGCCAGCCCGCCGCCGGCTTCGGGGCTCTGCTGGTGTTCGCAGCGGTCTACCTCTGGCGCCACCGCGCGCTGTTCGCCGCGGACGACGACACGGCCAACACGACCGCCCTGCGCTCGCTCAAGCCCGTCTCGATCTTCGTCGGCGCGCTCGGGCTCGGCATGGCCGTCCTCGCCATCGCCTTCGTCCGCTTCCAGCTCGGCGCCGCTCCCCCGGAGGAGCCGATCAGCGGACGCTTCGGCCACCTGCCGCTGCTCGAGGCCCTCTTCCTCGGCGGCCTGTGGGGCATCGTCGCCATCGGCGCCCTGCTCTTCGCCGTGGCACAGCTGACCGACCGGGCGTCGTTGCTGCTGTGGGCCGCCCGCGCGTGGCTGGTCGGCGGCGTGGTGTTCCTGCTCTTCGGTGCGATGAACTTCTACACGCACATCGGCATGTACTACAACATCGCCCACGGGACGTCGTACCTGTGGTGAACCGTCCTGCACCACATCGGTGAAACCCTGGTCGGGCCCGTCCGGTTTGG
>JAEWFB010000620.1 GCA_023389095.1 Actinomycetes bacterium | reverse complement strand
ATCGACGGGTTCGGCGACCTGCTCGCCGAGAACTTCGTCGAGCACCAGGAGGCGCCCGGACTACCCCCGACCAAGGCGGGGGTCCTCGCCCTGTTCCGCGGCTATCGCGCCGCCTTCCCCGACCTCCGCATGGACGCCGGCGAGGTCCTGCCCAGCGGAGACCGGACCGTTGCCCGGGTGACGGTCTCGGGGACCCAGACGGGGGACTTCATGGGGATGCCGGCATCCGGCCGCCACGTCGAGATGGACCTCATCGACATCATGCGGTTCGACGACGCCGGTCTGGTCTGCGAGCACTGGGGCGTGGCAGACATGCTGTCGCTCCTCCGGCAGCTCAGGGTGGTCCCCGAGGGCGCAGCGGCGTCCTGAGACGCTCGCGGCCCAACCGCTTGACGGTGGCACGACCGGAGCCAGGCGGCGCGGGCACCTACGCGTGTCAGTGCAGCTCGGGAGGACGGATGCCGTGTTCGCGCAGCTTCTGCTCCACGACGCGAGCGTCCCGGTTGCGGTACTCGAGGGACGCGGTCGGCGCGTCGGGCTCAGCACCTCGAGCAGGTTCGAGCTCGCCCCAGACAGACGCGGAGTGATCGGTGCGCACCCGTACGTGCACCCCACCCGTTTCGAGCTCGGCGGCGATCGCGGCAACGTCCTCCACGGAGCCACCCCAGCCGAAGCCGGTCTCCATCCGAGCCCATCGCCGGCGATCGACGACGACGACCCCGACGAGCGGTAGCAGGCCACACGCGGCGCCGAGCGGACGTGGCAGGCCAAGAGCCGCCGCCCCGCCGACGCCTGCCGCGGCGGCCACGAGGCACAGGCCGAGCAGAGCCGACCACCCGACGACGTTGAGCCTCGCGGTCCGGAGCCATGAACGGCGACGGCGGCGTCGCCCCGATGCCTCCAGGTACTCCGCATGCGCGTGTGCCCTGACCATGCCTTCGATCGTGACAGAACACGCGCCGGGCGTTCAGGTTTGCTCTCCCCAAAGCTGGGGAACGTCGGACGGTTGCAGATCCGGGGACCCTGCCCATCGCAGCGGATCGGTCACCACGAGAACCCAATCCGTGCGCTCACGCGCCCAGGCAACGGCGTCGGCTGCCGTGCGGTGCTCGCTGGCCTCACCGGTCGGGTCCTGCTCACTGCGCTCGATGTGGGCGCTCCATCGCTCGCCGTCCCCGACCCACGTGATGTACGCCTTCATCGGCGCGCCGGCGGGGTCCGAGTGTCCACGCGAACCTACGTGGTGGGTTGCCAGGCGGGCGCGACGTCCCGGTGGTACGACCTGCCGGCAACTCGGCTGAGCAGGAAGGTCACCGGCACCGGGATCGTCGAGCGCAGGTAGTCGCGCTCCGCGTCGGGCATCCCGTCCTGGACCCAGGCCATGAACCGGCCCGAGTCGGCGAGGGACGCCGGCCGTAGCTGCTTCTCGACGGCCTTCCACTCGGGCGTCCCGAGGTGCGGCAGCATGAGCGGCTCGAGGTCGTCCTCCTCGTGATGCAGGTGCTGCTCGACGACGCCGTTCGCCTTCACGACGGCGTCCCTGGCGGCGAGGGCGTCGCCGGCTGAACCGGTCGAGGCGTAGGCGTCCATCGCGGTGTGCGCGTCGGCCAGGGCGTCGGACATGGCCTGGTGCTCGGTCTCCATCACCTCGACCAGCTCCGTGGCGCCCTCCACCGTGGCCAGGAACGGGAAGACGTGCGTGTCCTCGCCCTCATGGTGGTGCTTGAGCTGGTCGTGCAGGTTGGCGTAGGCCACCTGCAGCTGCCGGGCACGGGCCCGGTCACCGTCCGGGACGGTGGCGAGGGCTGCCTCGAGGCGCCGGAGGTCGCGACGCACCGCCGCGTGGATGACACGGTTCATCGTCATGGGACCCGTCATGGCCGAGACGATAGCCATCCGCGCCTGAGGCGCGGGCGAGAACGGCGCAGTCCCGGTCGGGCTCGGGCAGCTCGGGAGCGCGGCTGGTCAGGTGTGCGATGCGGGGTCGTCGACCGGCGCCGCCGAGATCGCGGGCGCGAGCTCGGTCGCGGCCCAGGTGGCCAGGAGGCGCATGCGTTCGTCGTCCGGGGAGCCGGGTTCGGTGGTGTAGACCGTCATGGTCAGGCCGGGGTCGGCAGGCAGGTCCATCGCGTCGAAGGCGACGGCGAGCTCGCCGACGACGGGGTGACGGAACCGCTTGAGACCGGTGCGGTGGCTGCGGACGTCGTGGTCGGCCCAGCGTCGGGCGAAGTTGTCGCTGCGGGTGCACAGCTCGCCGACGAGGTCGGTCAGCTGCTTGTCGTGGGGGCGGCGCCCGGCCTCCGCGCGCAGCAGCTGCACGGCCGTGTTCTCCGAGCCGTCGAGATCGGGGAAGAAGCCGGGGCCCTCGGGGTCGAGGAAGTGGAACCGCGCGATGTTCGGCGGTGAGACGGGGGTGGGGCGGGTGGGGCTGTCGAACACCGGCGCGTAGAGGGCCCGACCGAGCAGGTTGGTGGCGAGGATGTCGAGGCGTCCGTTGCGCACGAACGCCGCCGCGCCGGTCATCGCGTCGAGGACGCGTTGCAGCGAGGGGTGGATGGTCGCGGCCGGGGGACGATCGCGTCGGGTGCTCGCGGCGTTGGCCGAACGGGCGAGGTCGAAGAGGTAGATCCGCTCGGCCTCGGTCAGCTGCAGGGCGCCGGCGACCGCGTCGAGGACGCTGTCAGAGACGCCGGAGAGGTTGCCCTTCTCCAGACGCGTGTAGTGGTCGACCGAGACGCCGGCGAGCAGGGCCACCTCCTCGCGGCGCAGCCCCGGGACCCGGCGCCGGCCGCCGTAGTGACGAAGGCCCACCTGTTCGGGCGTGATCTTGGCGCGGCGGCTGACGAGGAAGTCCCGTGCCTCTTCGCTTCTCCTGCTCACGGCTTCCACGCTACGGCGGCTCGCGGGCTCTGGAGCGGCGCGTGGGGGGTCGCGTCGTGACCCGGATGAACGCAACCTGTTTCGGGCCTCTGAACCCGGCTTGCATGGAGACATGCCCAGCACTTCCCCCACCGCCCCCGCCTCACCGCCGACGACCGGCGCAGGGTCTCGGTCCACCACGGCGCTGGTGGCGGCGACCCTGGTCTTCTTCGTCATCACCCTCGATGCCGTCATCGTCAACGTCGCGCTGCCCCGGATCCGCACCGAGCTGGGCGGCGGGATCGCGGGGCTGCAGTGGGTCGTGGACGGCTACACGCTGATGTTCGCCGCGCTGCTCCTGTCGGCGGGCTCGCTCGCCGACCGGGCCGGCGCCCGGAAGTCGCTGACCTACGGCATGGTGCTGTTCGTCCTCGCCTCCGCCGCCTGCGGCGCCGCTCCCAGCCTGGGGTTCCTGGTCGCGGCGCGGTTCGTGCAGGGCGCGGCCGCCGCGGCGATGATGCCGGCCTCGATGGCCCTGATCGGGCATGCCTTCCCGAATCCCGTCCAGCGGGCGCGCGCGGTCGCGCTGTGGGCGATGGGCGGCGCGGTCGCGTCCTCCGCCGGGCCGGTCCTGGGCGGCCTGCTCAGCCTCGCGAGCTGGCGGCTGATCTTCCTCGTCAACGTCCCTGTCGGGGCGCTCGCCCTGCTCCTCATCGCCCGTACCGCCACCACACGCCGCCACCGCGCCCCGTTCGACTGGGTCGGACAGCTGACCGGCGTCCTGGCGATGGGCGGCCTCACGTTCGGCGTCATCGAGGCCGGCGCTCGCGGGTTCGCCGACCTGCGCGTCCTGCTCGCGCTCGGGACCGCCGTGGTCGGGATCGTCGCGTTCCTCGTCAGTCGGACGCGGGTGGCGCACCCGATGGTCCCCCTGGGCCTGTTCCAGGGCCGGAACGCCGCCACGCCGTTGGTCATCGGGTTCGCGTTCATGGTCGGCTACTACGGCCTGCCCTTCGTGCTGAGCCTCTACCTCCAGCAGGTCCGGGGCCTCTCCCCGCTGGGCACCGGCGTGGTGTTCCTGCCGATGATGCTGGTCGGGCTGGTGCTCACCCCGTTCGGGCCGCGGATCGTGCAGCGCCTCGGCGGACGCGTGGTCATCGTGGCCGGGCTCGTCTCGATGGTGATCGGCCTCGCCACGCTCGCGTTCATCACCGCCACGACACCGCTGCCGGTCCTGGGCGCCCTGATGGTCCTCGTCGGCCTGGCCGGCCCGCTGGTCATGCCTCCGACCACCGCGATCCTGCTGGACAGCGTCCCTGCCGACCGCGGTGGTGTGGCCTCCGGCGTGTTCAACACCAGCCGCCAGGTCGGCGGCGCGCTCGCCGTCGCGGTCTTCGGGGCGCTCCTGGCCCACGGCGCCTTCCTGGCAGGGCTGCGCGCCAGCCTCCTCACCGCCGGCGGGGTGGCCCTGCTCACCGCCGCCGTCGCGACCGCCCTCCGGCCCGTCCGCCACCACCCCACCGCCGACCGGCCCACGGCGAACCGGGACGCGTCCATGGCAGGAGCAGCCGCGTGAGCGGCAAGGAGCAGGACATGGGGACCGGCACCGTGCGCGAGAGCATCACCGTCATCTGCCACCTGAAACCTCGACCGAGAAGGCCGCGGTGTTGCGCGCCTCGCTCATGGCGCTGGTGCAGCCGACCCGCGCCGAGCCAGGGGCGCTCGCCTACGACCTCTACGAGGAGCCGGACGGCTCCCTCGTCCTCGTCGAGACCTGGGCCTCGCAGCGCGCGCTGTCCGCCCACCAGCGCCAGCCCGCTGTCCGAGCCCTCTTCGGCGACGAGCTGGGCGGCCTGCTGGCCGAGGACCTGACGGTGCACCACGGCCGCCCGTTGGCACCGACCACCTGACGGGTACCGCGCCCCGACGAGACCACCATCACCGACCACCCGAGAAGCACCACAGGAGACACCATGAAGTTCACCCAGAGCGGCGGCCAGACGGCCACCGGCCCCGCCGACTGGTTCACCGGAACCGTCTACATCGACGGCATCCGCAACCCCGACGACCAGTCCGCCGTCGGCTGCGCACACGTCCGGTTCACGCCCGGCGCCCGCACCGCCTGGCACCACCACCCCAAGGGCCAGACGCTGTACGTCACCGACGGCATCGGCTACGTCGCGCGCCGCGGCCACGACGGTGAGAGCGCCGTCCAGGAGATCCGCCCCGGCGACGTCGTCTACATCGAGCCGGGCGAGGAGCACTGGCACGGCGCCACCCCCGACCGGTTCATGGCCCACGTCGCCCTCCAGGAGGCCGATGACTCAGGCCAGGTCGTGACCTGGCTCGACCACGTCACCGACGCCGAGTACGGCGCCTGAACCGAACACCACGCACCCGCGGGATGCCCACCGCGCGCACACAGCGAAGAACGACGGAAGAACAGACCCATGATCCTGAACGAGACCTACACCCTCTCCAACGACGTCACCATCCCCAGGCTCGGCCTCGGCACGTGGTTCATCGACGACGACCGGGCCGCCCGCGCAGTCACCGACGCGGTGGCGACCGGCTACCGCAACATCGACACCGCCCAGGCCTACGGCAACGAGCGCGGCGTGGGGGAAGGCGTCCGTTCCAGCGGCATCCCCCGCGACGAGCTGTTCCTGTCCACCAAGCTCGCGGCCGAGATCAAGAGCTACGACGAGGCGGCTGCGGCGATCGACGGTTCGCTCGCCACCCTGGGACTCGACCACATCGACCTGATGCTGATCCACAGCCCCCAGCCGTGGAACGACTTCCGCGGCGGGGACTACGCCGAAGGCAACCGCGAGGCCTGGCGCGCGCTCGAAGACGCCTACACGGCAGGGAAGCTCCGCTCCATCGGCGTCTCCAACTTCCAGCAGCACGACCTCGAGAACATCCTGCAGGCCTGCACCGTGACGCCCCAGGTGAACCAGCTGCTCGTGCACGTGGGGAACACCCCGGCCGACCTCCTCGCCTACTGCGAGAGCAAGGACGTTCTCGTGGAGGCGTATTCGCCGATCGCGCACGGGGCGATCCTGAGCAGCGCCGACGTCGCAGCCATCGCGGACCGCTACTCCGTGACCGTCCCGCAGCTCTGCATCCGCTACACCCTCCAGCTCGGGACCGTCTCCCTGCCGAAGACGGCGAACCCGGTTCACATGCGCGACAACGCCCAGGTCGACTTCGTCATCTCCGACGAGGACATGGACGTGCTGCGGGCCCTGCACTTCCGGGACTACGGAGACCACAGTGCCTTCCCCGTGTACAGCGGGGCGTAGCGGCGTCGACCCCGCCGGCCGGATGCCTTCCGCGGGAGCGCCGGTGGCCCATCCGCTGGCGCCCTGCGGGCTACGCGGCCCTTACGGTGAAACGATAGACGGCTGGTGGCGTTCGATCGTCGGAGACGCTGGCTGAGCCAGCCCTGGACGTCGACGGCACGTGGACATCGACCTGGAAGCCGAGCTCATCACCGGCAGGGGTCATCGAGCCCAGATCCCTTGTGGCGCCGCCGGGCAGTGTGAGGGTGAGACGGACCGGAGGCAGAGGCCGTACCTCGGCGGTCGCATGGTTCGTGTCGTTGCAGGTGCTGGTGTACCAGTGCCCATGGAGGGTGAGGGTCTCGCCCGGGCTGACGGTTGCCGCGGGCGCCTCGTACGTGCCGTCCGCACCCTGGTCGTCGATGTAGGGCCCGACGCAGGACGCGTCCTCTCCCGACGTCGAGGCAGCGCAGGCAGCGAGCAGCGGAAGGAGCGCCATGACCGCCACGAGCCGAGCAGCCTTCATGCAACGCATGATGCCAGCGTTGCCCGCCTGCCGAGGCACGACGACAGGGACCTCGCCGGCGGGATCATCGGTCGAGTCGCTCGCCGGGGCGAGGCCCGCGGCGGTAGCGTCATCACCGTGGATCTGCGTGGATCTGCTTTCCGAGCACCTGCGACCGGACTGAGGTCATGACCAGCCTCGAGGGCCGCGTGGCAGTGGTGACGGGAACGTCCTCCGGCCTCGGCGCCCAGTTCGCCAAGGCGCTGGACGCTGCCGGCGCGCACGTCGTCCTGGCGTCCCGGAGGAACGAGCGGGACCTCGCGCTGGCCGCGACCCTGCACGATGCCCTTGCTGTCCGCTGCGACGTCCGTGATCCCGAGGACCGAGCCGCGCTGGTGGCTGCCGCGGTCGACCGGTACGGCCGGATCGACATCCTCGTGAACAACGCAGGGGTCGCCCACTCCGGCGCCGCCGAGGACGAGGACATCGAGGGCTTCACGAGCCTGCTGGACACGAACCTCGTCGCCGTCCTCGGGCTCTCGCAGCTGGTCGCACCGCACATGTTCGACCAGGGCGGCGGCGTGATCGTCAACGTCGCCTCCCCGTCCGCGACCACGAGCCTGGATCGCTACCCGCTGGCCGGGTACGCGGCCAGCAAGGGTGGGGTCGTCGCCCTGACCCGAGAGCTCGCAGCGCAGTGGGGCCGTCGCGGCGTGCGCGTCAACGCGATCGCCCCGCACTTCTTCCCGGCCGCGACCGACGGCTACCTGCAGGACCCCGACCTGGTCGCGTGGCTGAGCGCCCGCTCGCCGCTCGGGCGCACCGCCCGCATCGAGGAGCTCGACGGACCGTTGCTGTTCCTGTGCAGCGACGCGTCCTCGTACGTCACGGGGCAGACACTGGTCGTCGACGGCGGCTGGACGGTGTACTGACCGGCTGGGCGAGGTCAGACCGTCTCGGGAAGGCAACGCGTCGCGCCTCCGGCCCGGTCCGGACGTGGTCGGCTGCATCGCACCACGGTTCCCGCACCATCGCTGGCTTCCCACGCTCGAGTGGGGGTGAGGCGGACGCAGCAGCCCGGCGATCTGGGCCACATGTGGCCCTACGTGCTGCTCACGTACCTGCTCGCGCCACTCCTGGTCGGCGTCACCCTGCATCCGTCGCAGCCGTAGCCACCAGGTCGCGGCCACTTTCTCAGCGTGGTCTCAGGACGGCTCACCCAGTGTCGGGTCCGCCGGAGCGTCCGGCGCGGCACGTCCGGCCTGCCGGCCGCTCGTGCCGGTGCGACCGTTGCGAGGGAATCACA
>JAEWFB010000583.1 GCA_023389095.1 Actinomycetes bacterium | reverse complement strand
CGCTCTCGGCGTCGGGACGCTCGATCTTGATCTTGGCGTCGAGACGGCCCGGCCGCAGGATCGCGGGGTCGATCATGTCCTCGCGGTTGGACGCCCCGATGACGATGACGTTCTCGAGCCGCTCGACACCGTCGATCTCGGCGAGCAGCTGCGGCACGATCGTCGTCTCGACGTCGCTGCTGACGCCGGAGCCGCGGGTGCGGAACAGCGAGTCCATCTCGTCGAAGAAGACGACGACGGGCGTGCCGTCGGAGGCCTTCTCCCGTGCCCGCTGGAAGATGAGCCGGATGTGCCGCTCCGTCTCGCCGACGTACTTGTTGAGCAGCTCTGGACCCTTGATGTTGAGGAAGTAGCTCTTCTTGTCCGCGTCCTCGGTGCCCTCGCCGGCGTCGGCGGCGCGCCTGGCCACCTGGCGCGCGAGCGAGGCGGCGACGGCCTTGGCGATGAGGGTCTTGCCGCAGCCGGGCGGCCCGTACAGCAGCACGCCCTTGGGCGGCTTGAGCGCGTGCTCCTGGAACAGGTCGGGGTGCAGGAAGGGCAGCTCGACGGCGTCGCGGATCTGCTCGATCTGGCTGCCGAGGCCCCCGATGTCCTCGTAGGCGACGTCGGGCACCTCCTCGAGGACGAGTTCCTCCACCTCGAGCTTCGGGACGACCTCGTGGACGAAGTTCGCCCGGGAGTCGAGGGTCAGGGAGTCGCCGACGCGGATGCGCTCGTGGGTGAGCGGCTCGGCGAGGCGGCAGACCCGCTCCTCGTCACCGTGGGTGACGACGACGACCCGTCCGTCGTCGAGTTTCTCCTTGACGGTGACGACCTCCCCGACGCGCTCGTAGCCGTGCGCGGACACGACGTTGAGGGCCTCGTTGAGCATGACCTCCCGGCCCACCCCGAGCGTGGCCGGGTCGACGGAGGGGCTGACGGCGACGCGCATCTTGCGGCCCCCGGTGAGGATGTCGACGGAGCCGTCCGCGGGTTCGTCGACGACGATCCCGTAGGTGCTCGGCGGTTGGGCGAGCCGGTCGACCTCCTTCTTCAAGGTGATGATCTGCTCGCGGGCGTCCTTGAGGGTGCGCACGAGGCGCTCGTTCTGCGCCGAGAGCGTCGACAGGCTCGTCTGGACGTGCGCGAGGCGCGCCTCGAGCTCGCGCGTGCGTTGCGGCGACGTTCGTGCGGCATCCCGCAGGGCACGGACCTCGGCGCGCAGGGCGTCGAGCTCGCGCTGTCCGGAGTGGGGGTTACCGGCACCACTCACGGCGTCGGGGTCCGGGTTGAAGACGTCGTCGGACATCTCGGCCTCCTCATCCGTCACTCGCACCACGTGTGACGCCTTGACCCTAACCCGGGTGCGCCGGATCTAGTCGGACGTTTCAGCCAGTGACCGCCGGGCGCGGCGGATCGACTTGTCGCTCTTGACCCGCTCGCCGAGCGCCTCGGAGGTCCAGGCGTCGTCGGGCACGTCGGTGGACGCCAGCGACCCGGGCGTCATCACCGAGGCGTCGATGCCGGTTCCCGCGGACGCCGTGCCCGTGCCGTCGCCCTCGCCGTAGGCACCCTTGGCCGGACGTCGCTTGCGCTCGGGTGCCACGACACCGGGGGCGAGACGGCGGGTCGTGATGAGGAAACCGGTGTGGCCGTGCATCCGGTGCTGCGGGCGCACGGCGAGTCCCTCGAGGTGCCAGCCACGGACCAGGGACTCCCAGGCAGACGGCTCGGTGAACCCGCCGTGGGCTCGGATACCCTCCGCGACCCGGCTCAGCTGGGTCGCCGTCGCGACGTAGCAGATGAGCACGCCGCCGGGCACGAGCGCGTCGCCGACGGCCTCGAGGCACTCCCAGGGTGCGAGCATGTCGAGGACGACCCGGTCGACGGTGCCGGGCGGGGCGGCGTCCGGGAGGGACTCGACGAGGTCACCGACGGTGACGGTCCAGGCCGGGTGGTCCCCCCCGAAGAACGCCCGCCCGTTGCCGCGGGCGATGTCGGCGAAGTCGGCCCGGCGCTCGAACGACAGGAGCCGGCCCTGCTCGCCGATGGCGCGCAGCAGCGACATCGACAGGGCGCCGCTGCCGACGCCGGCCTCGACGACCGTGGCCCCGGGGAAGATGTCGGCCATCTGGACGATCTGGCCCGCGTCCTTGGGGTAGACGACGGCGGCGCCGCGCGGCATCGACATGACCCAGTCGGACAGCAGCGGCCGCAGCGCCAGGTACTCGACGCCGGAGGTGTTGACGGCGACCGAGCCGTCCGGGGACCCGATGAGGTCGTCGTGGCGCAGGAAGCCACGGTGCGTGTGGAACTCGCGGCCCGGCTCGAGCGTGATCGTGTGCAGCCGGCCCTTGGGGTCGGTCAGCTGGACGCGCTCGCCCACCTCGAAGACGCCGCGGCGGCTGTGCGCGGATGCGAACGGAGCAGACGGGACGGCGTCGGTCATGGGAGCACAGTCTAGGTGCCGGAGCGACGCCCTCCGGACACCCGGCGCACGCGTGCGGCCTCGACCTCGTAGCGGCTCTGGCGACCTCCGGCCACGCCGAAGAAGCGCCGCCGCAGGGCGCCCTCGACCTCGACCACGTCGCCGGCCTCGAGACGCCCCGCCGTGCGGCGCGGTGCGGCGCCCCAGCAGACGACGTCGAGCGTGTCGACCGTGGCCCGCACGGTGCCCGGCTCCCCGGCCGAGGCGCCCCTGACGCGTGGGCGTGCCACGACGACCCGGAAGGTGACGATGAGGTCGCCGCTCGGCAGGACCCGTTCCTGCGCCGGGGCGCCGACGCGTCCGCGCAGGTGCACCTCGTTGCGCGGCTCGTGGGTGGTGCCGTCGCCGCGGGCGCGGCGGGCGCGGGGCGGGGTCGTCGTCTCGGTGCCCATGGGTGCTCCTGCTCTGGTGGCTCTCGGGTGGCTCGTCGGGCACCAGCGTCGGGCCGGCGGCCGGCGTGCGCGAGCGCCCCGCTCAGGGCCTGTGGACGAGCGGCCGGAGCCGGCCGGGGGTGTGGACGAGCGCGCCGGCCGTCCCACCGGTCAGCGGCGACCCCGCCGGGCGAGCTCGGCCCCGACGACCGTGTTGATCCGTTCCGCGCTCGCCACGCCGCGCACCTCGCGCGAGGCGTCGTCGACCACGACGGCGAAGGAGAGGTCGAGCGCGCTCATGACGCGGATGAGGTCGGTGAGCACCGCCTGCGCAGGTAGGGCCACGACCCACGAGGCCGGCTGCCTGAGCACGACCGACGACACGGGGGTGCGCTCGCGGGAGTCGGCCGGCACCCGGGACGCGCTCTCGGCGTCGAGCAGCCCGAGGGGCCACCCGGCCGGGTCCGCGGCCACGACGTAGGGCACGGGCGCCCCGGCGACGGGTGCCGCGAGCCCGCGGTCCAGCTCGCCCAGGCTGGTCTCGCCCGGGAGGAGCACGACCGGGTCGAGCACGTCCGTGGCCGGCCCGGCGGTGGCGTCGTGGATCTGTCCCGACCGGATCGCGGCCGAGGCACCGCGCCAGAGGAAGAAGCCGATCATCGCGGTCCACACGAGGGCCATCGGTGTCGGTGTCTGCCCCTGGAGCAGCGGCAGGCCGACGAACCACAGGACGCTGCCCACGGCCACGACGCGGCCGAGCCAGCCGGCGGCGGTGAGCCCGGTGCCCTTGCGCCCGGTGGCGCGCCACACGAGCGAGCTGACGATCTGGCCGCCGTCGAGGGGCAGGCCGGGCAGCAGGTTGTAGAGGCCCACGAAGAGGTTGGTGAACGTGACGGCGTCGAGGACACCTCGGACCACGGCCCCGCTCGCGTACGGCTGGACGAGCCACGAGACGGCGGCGAGGGCGAGGTTCGACAGCGGGCCGGCGACCGCGATGAGCGCGGTGGAGACGGGCGTGCCCGACGTCGCGTCGTAGACGGTGTGCCCGCCCCAGACGTCGGCGACGATGCGGTCGACCCGGTGACCGCGGCTCAGCGCGACGAGCGCGTGCGCCGCCTCGTGCACGAGCACCGACACGAGCAGCATCACGGCGAACGCGACGGCGACGACGACCGACTGCCCGAGGGACCCGCCGGCGCCGCCCTGCGTGGGGACGACGACGAGCAGGACGAGCAGGATGATGAGCGGCCAGGAGCGGCCGAGATAGACCGGGGTTCCGGCGATGACGCCGATCCGCAAGCCTGGTCCGGGGTCCGGGCGCGCGGTGCTGCTCATGACCCCGAGCCTATGCCCCGCCCGGCTGTCGTCAGCCGTGCGGGGCCTGTGCGGCCGCTGTGCCTGTGGGTGGCCCTGTGGGTGGCGAAGCCCCGGTGTCGGCCCGGCCCAGTACGGTCGGTGCATGGCCGCAGCACTGTCCCCGAGCCGGGCGTCCGACTTCATGACCTGCCCGATGCTCTACCGCTTCCGGGTCATCGACAAGCTGCCCTCGCCGCCCACGCCGGCCACGGCTCGCGGCACCCTCGTCCACGCGGTCCTCGAGCGCCTGTTCGACCTGC
>JAEWFB010000472.1 GCA_023389095.1 Actinomycetes bacterium | reverse complement strand
AGCCGCTCTTCGGCGACAACGGCTCGGGCATGCACACGCACCAGTCGCTCTGGAAGGACGGCGAGCCCCTCTTCTACGACGAGCGCGGCTACGGCGGCCTCTCCGACCTCGCGCGCTGGTACATCGGCGGCCTGCTCAAGCACGCCCCGTCGCTGCTCGCGTTCACCAACCCGACGGTGAACTCCTACCACCGCCTGGTCCCGGGCTACGAGGCCCCGGTCAACCTCGTCTACTCGGCCCGCAACCGCTCGGCCTGCGTGCGCATCCCGATCACGGGAACCTCGCCGAAGGCCAAGCGCATCGAGTTCCGCGTGCCCGACCCGTCGGCCAACCCCTACCTGTGCTTCGCGGCGCAGCTCATGGCCGGCCTCGACGGCATCAAGAACCGCATCGAGCCCCCGGAGCCGGTCGACAAGGACCTCTACGAGCTGCCCCCCGAGGAGCACGCCGCGATCCAGCAGGTCCCCGGCTCGCTGCCGGCCGTGCTCGACGCGCTCGAGGCCGACCACGACTACCTGCTCCAGGGCGACGTCTTCACCGATGACCTCATCGCCGCGTGGATCGAGTACAAGCGCAAGAACGAGGTCGACCCGATCCGCTTCCGCCCGCACCCGCACGAGTTCGAGATGTACTTCGACATCTGAGTCACACAGGCCTCTGACCTGCTGTTACGCGGCATGCGTCGGGGCGCCTGGTCCGCAGATGTTCCGCAAGACCTGGGATCCAGGGAGTCCGCCCGTGCTGCCAGCACCACCGCAACGGCAGCGCGGGCGGACTCATCTGCGTCCGGCCACATGTGGCTGCAGATGTGGCCGCAGATGGCGAAATGAACTGTGGCATAGGCAGATTCGCTGTCTGCATCCGGCGCACCATCCGCCTAAGCAGGCACGTTGAGAACGGACGCCGAGGACGCGACGGGCGTCCTCGACGCGGCGAGCGCGACCCCGCACACCAGCGTCCAGAGCAGGTACACGAAGAACGTGAAGTAGAGCGGTGCGAGGATGCCGCACACCGCCGCGACCGCGGTGAACACACGCAGCCAGCCGGGCAGCGGTGCACGTGTCATGAGCAGCGCGACGACTCCGATGCAGAAGGCCGGCGCACAGCCGGCGAGCAGTCCGGCGATCTCGCCGATGGTGTGGGCGACCGGTAGGGGGATGCCGGCGGTGATCGCCGGGCCGCCCTCGGCGGTTGCGACCACGACCCCGGCCCCGACGAACCACCCGACGAGGGCGAGCGCCAGGCCTGCCACGGACAAGGCCCAGGCGGTGTCGCCCCACCTGCCGAGCTCCGGGCGGATCCCCTGGCCGAAGGCCAGCAGTCCGAGGGCCGCGAACAGACCGAGGTAGGCGAGGCCGAAGGTGCTCAGTGCGTGCCCCTGCGACAGGTAGGCGGCGACCTTGGCCGGCTCGTAGGTTCCCCCGGGGACGCCGATGGCGGCGAACGGGACGGCGGTGCCGATCCCGTAGACGAGCAGACCCAGGCCGGCAGTGCGACGGTGGTTCATGAGTGGTCCTCTTCCTGTGCTGGTTGTTCGCTGACGATGGTCCGCGGCTGCGGCCAGCACGACGGTACGAAGCAGGCCCGGGACGCGTCGTCCGCCGATGTGCCGAGATCCCACTGGCGACTCGACGGCGGCTCGTCGTCGTTTCGACGACGGGCGCTCCTCCGCAAGGAGGACGTCTGGCGGACGGCCGCGCGCTACCGTCGGCTCATGCCCCGACGCAGCTGGGCGTTCGACATTGCCATCGCCGCGATCGCGTTCGCGCTCGGGCAGGTAGAGGCGTGGAACGGGGCCGGCGCGACACACCGCCAGGGGCCCCATTGGGCCGAGGCCCTGGCCTTCGGCATCGCGGCCCTGCTGCTGATCGGCCGCCGGCAGCGACCACTCGAGGTGGCCGTGGCGATCGGGATGGTCTACGTGATCGAGTTCGCCATCGTCGGTGCGCCCGAGGGGAACGCGGTGGGCCTCATGCCCACCATCGCCGTCTACAGCGTCGCCCGTTGGGAGCAGCGGCACCGGCCGGTCTGGGGCCTGCTCGTTGCCCTGGTCTTCGGGCTGGCCTGGGTGACGCTCGACCCGGTGCAGACGACCTGGCTCCAGCGCGCCCAAGGGTCGTTGTGGCTCTCCCCGACCGTCATCGCCTGGCTCGCCGGATCGCTCATCCGCTCCCGACTGCAGACGCGGGAGCAGCGACGCCTGCGCGACCAGGACGCGCGCGAACGCGCCGTCGCCGAGGAGCGCAACCGGATCGCCCGTGAGCTGCACGACGTCATCGGTCACAACGTCAGTGTCATGACGGTGCAGGCCTCGGCGGTGCGCCGGCGGCTCCTGCCCGAGCAGTCGGTGGAACGCGAAGCCCTCCGGACGGTCGAGCACTCGGGCCGGGAGGCGCTTGCGGAGATGCGCCGAATGGTCGCCGTCCTTCGAGCCGACGGGCAAGCGCCCGACCTCGAGCCGCCACCTGGGCTGGCCGACGTCGAGCGCCTCGTCGAGCGGTTCCGCACCGCCGGCCTTCCCGTCACCCTGACGGTGACGGGTGCCCCGAGCCAGCTCGCGCCCGGCCTGGACCTCACCGCCTACCGCCTCGTGCAGGAGGGGCTGACCAACGTGCTCCGGCACGCGTCCGGCCCGCAGGGGGCCGATGTCGTCATCGCCTACGGTGGCGACTCGATCGAGCTCGCGGTCCGCGACGACGGCCGGCTCGTCACGGCTGATGCCGAGCCCGGCCACGGACTGCTCGGCATGCGAGAACGCGTCGCCGTCTACGGCGGGCGGCTGGTCGCCCGCGCCCGCGAGGACGGCGGCTTCGAGCTGCTCGCCACCCTGCCGGTGGTGACCGGGTGACCATCTCCGTGCTCATCGCCGATGACCAGGCGCTGGTGAGACGCGGCTTCCGGCTCCTGCTGGAGATCGAGCCGGACCTGGACATCGTCGGAGAGGCCGGCGACGGGGCCGAAGCCGTGAACCTCGCGCGCAGGCTCCGACCCGACGTCATCCTGATGGACGTTCGCATGCCGAACCTCGACGGCATCGAGGCCACCCGCCGAGTGATGGCCTTGCCGCACAACGAGAGCCGCGTCGTCATGCTGACGACCTTCGACATGGACGACTACGTCTACGAGGCGTTGCGCGGCGGGGCAAGCGGCTTCCTCGTCAAGGACGTCGAGCCCGAGCTGCTCGTCGCCGGCATCAAGGCCGTCCACGCCGGCGAGTCACTGCTCGCGCCCAAGGTCACCCGCCGCATGATCGAGACCTTCCTCGCGCGACGGCCCGTCGTCGACGCCGCAGCCGCACAACGCCTGGCGAGCCTCACGACGCGCGAGCGCGAGACCCTCGACCTTGTCGCCCAGGGCCTGTCCAATGCCGAGATCGCGAAGGTCTTCGTCGTCTCGGAGACCACCATCAAGACCCACGTCGCCCAGGTCCTCATGAAGCTCGGGGTCCGCGACCGCGTCCAGGCCGTGATCTACGCCTATGACCACGGCCTCGTGGACGGGCGCTGCTGACCAGCGAGCGTGCCCGTGGCACATGGACAGAGCCGTGGACGAGAAGAGCAAGGAGTGTTCATCAGTAGAGGTCGAGCTCGGCGGCCCTACGGACTGCGGCGCGGCGGCTGCTGACGCCGAGCTTCTGGTAGATGTGCGCGATGTGGGTCTTGGCCGTGTGCAGCGAGATGTACTCCGCCTCGGCGATCTCGGCGTTGGTGAGGTTGGTGGCGAGGTAGCGCA
>JAEWFB010000428.1 GCA_023389095.1 Actinomycetes bacterium | reverse complement strand
GGGTTCACCGGTGAGCTCGACGGCAAGCTCGAGCGGCTCGAGGCCGCCCTCGAGCGCCAGGATGGCTGAGACCGCACCCGGCCCGCACCCGGTGCCGGAGGGCTGGCGCCTCGGGCCGCTCCAGGCGGCCGACTGCGACGAGCTCGGGCGCGTCCACATGGCCGTGTGGCGCGAGGCCTACGCCGGCATCATGCCGGCCGACTACCTCGCGGGCCTCAGCGACGAGAACTGTGCCGCGCGCTGGCGCTCGATCGCGTCCACGACGACGACCGAGGCCGGCACCCTCGTCGTGCACGACCCCACCGGTCGCATCGCCGGCTTCGCGAGCGCCGGACCGAGCCGCGACGACGACGCCCCGACGCCGTGGGAGCTGTACGCCGTCAACCTCGCCGCCCGTGCGCGGGGGACCGGCATCGCCGACGCGTTGTTCGACCGCCTCGTCGGCCCGCGCGACGCGTCGCTGTGGGTCGTCGAGGCCAACGCCCGCGCGCGGGCCTTCTACGAGCGGCGCGGGTTCGTCGACGAGGGCTCGCGCACCGTGCACGAGCCCACCGGCACCGCCGAGATCAGGATGGTGCGCCGCTCCGTGTCCTGACGTGCCCCGCGCCCTTCGGTGACGATGCGGTCACGATCGGTGGGTGCGTGGGCCCCCTTGCGCCGCGGCCGGGTCCGCCGGTGCACACTCACCCCCGGACACCGAGCCGGAAGGGGGCGGCGTGGCGACAGGGACCGACGTGGGTCAGGGCGAAGGGCTGGGCGAAGGGCTGGGCGCGGGAGCGCGCCGACCGTCTCCTCCGGTCGCCGTCGAGGGACTCGGCGTGCGCTTCGGGGAGCGACCGGCGCTCCGGGGCGTCGACCTCGTGGCCCGGCCGGGCGGCATCACCGCCGTGACGGGCCCCTCCGGTGCCGGCAAGTCGACGCTGCTGTGGTCGGTGGCCGGGGCGCTGAGCGGTGCGACGGTCGAGGGCACGGTCCGCGTCGGCGACGCCCCTGTACGTCCCTCCGGTGGGCGCTCCGCCACCTTGGCGCTCGGTGTCGGCCTCCTGCCCCAGGGCAACGGGCTCGCGTCGGTGCTCACGGCACGGGAGAACTGCCTCGTCCCGCTGCTCGCGGCCGGTGTGCGCGCCGACGAGGCAGCCCAGCGCGTCGACGAGGCGCTCGCCGCAGTCGGCCTCGGCGAGTCCGGCGGCCACCTCATCGAGGAGCTGAGCGGCGGCCAGCAGCAGCGGGTCGCCGTCGCGCGGGCGCTCGCGGGCCGCCCGGCGGTGCTCCTCGCGGACGAGCCGACCTCCGAGCTCGACCACGTCAACCGGGAGCGTGTCCTCGAGCTGCTCCACGACCTCGCCGGCTCCGGCTGCACCGTCCTCATGGCGACCCACGACCCCGAGGCGGCCGCCCAGGCCGCCGCCGAGGTCCACCTCGACGAGGGACGTGTGGTGAGCACCCGATGAGCGGCGGCCGTCTCGCCGTCGCCTGGTCGGCCGCGCGACACCGCCCTGGACAGGCGCTCACCCTCGTCCTGCTGTCGGCGCTCGTCACGGCGAGCGCCGTCCTCGGGCCGCTCTACGCGCGCTCGCTCGAGCACGCCCTCCTGCGTGACGCCCTCGACCGGGCCAGCGTCATGGCCACCGGCGTCGTCGTGGAGCAGGTGTCCGACGGCGCCCGGGTGCCCTCGGCGGCCACCGCCCTGTCGCGCATCCCCGCCTCCGTGCTCCCGCTCCTCGAGCCGCCCACCGCGATCGTCTCCGGCCAGGTGACC
This sequence comes from Actinomycetes bacterium, assembly GCA_023389095.1. Taxonomy (GTDB): domain Bacteria; phylum Actinomycetota; class Actinomycetes; order Actinomycetales; family Dermatophilaceae; genus Monashia. Next base: position 9,206 of record JAEWFB010000428.1, on the reverse strand, counting down.
CTGTCGATGGCGGAGCGGCGCGGTGGGGGCGGTGTCCTCGTCACCGCGTACGCGCCGGCCGCCGGGTGCGCGTGGCTGACGATCGTGAGCGGGCGGTGCCCGACGGCCGCCACCGACGTGCTCGTCTCCGCCGCGGAGGCCCGGTTCGAGGGCTGGAAGGTCGGCGACCGGGTCGGCCTCGTCGCCACACCCGGCGGGCAGGTGCCGGACGCCCGCGCCCGCGACACGGCCCGCATCGTCGGCACCTACGAGCAGGTCCCCGACGACGCCTACTGGTTCGGCGTGCGGCTCATCGGACGCGCCGGCACGCGCGTCGTCGCGGGGCTCGGCTCGACCCCGCAGGTCGACGCCCCGGTCGTGGCCCCCACCTTCTTCGAGAAGTTCCCCGCCGGATCGACGCTGACGGTGACCAGGGCCCTGGACCGGTCGGCGCTCGGCGTCGACGCGCTGCCCTCGGTCGTCGCGACCCTCACGGCCGAGAAGGCGCGCCCCCTGGGCGACTCCGCCCCGACGCTGCGCACCGCCCTCGACGAGGTGGCCGACACCGTCGTCCGTGGCCAGGCCCAGGCGTCGGTCCTCGTGCCCCTGCTGCTCGGGCAGCTGGCGCTGCTCGCCGCGGTGGTCCTCGGCCTCGCGGCGTCGGCGGCGGTGGAGCAGCGACGCCCCGAGATCGCCCTCGTGCGCCTGCGCGGTCACGGCGTGCGCGGTGCCCGCCGGATGCTGCTCGCCGAGCTCGGCGGGCTCGTGGCGGTGGGCGTGCCGCTCGGTGCCGTCGTGGCCGTCGTCGTCGACGAGCTCGTCTCCCGGGTCTGGCTTCCCGGTGGCGGGGCGGTCGACGTGCCGGCCGGTGCCGTCGTGGCCGCGGCGGCAGCCCTCGCCGTCGGCATCCTCACGGTGCTCGTCGCCGCCCGGGGACCGCTGCGCGAGCCGATCCCGTCGCTGCTGCGCCGGGTACCGCCGCGCCAGAGCGGGTTCGCCGTCGGACTCGCCGACGCCGTGGTCGTCACGGTCGCCGCGGCGGGCGTGGTCACCATCGTCACCGGGTCGGTGTCCGGGCCGGTCGTGCTCGCGACCCCGGCGCTGCTCGCGCTCGCCGTCGGCCTCCTGCTCGCGATGGTCCTCGTGCCCGTCGCCGCCCGGCTCGGGCACCTGGCGCTGCGCCGCGGGCACGTCGCGGCCGGGGTCACCGCGCTGCAGGTGGCCCGCCGGCCCGGCGTGCGGCGGGTCGTGGCCATCGTCACCGTGGCCTCGGCCCTGCTCGTCTTCGCCACCGACGCCTACCTCGCCGGCCAGCGCAACCGCGCCGAGCGTGCCTCCCTCGAGACCGGCGCGCAGGTCGTGCTGCAGACCGACTCCAAGGAGCCCCGGCAGCTGCGCGAGCTGCTGCGCCGTCTCGACCCCGCCTCGGCGTGGGTGGCTCCCGTCGCGCACCTGCAGCCCGGCAACTCCGACGCCGTCGCGACGATGGCCGTCGTGCCCCCGGCGATGGCGCGCGTCGCCCTGCCCACCGGGGTGGGGTCGGGCCCGAGCGTCGACTGGTCCACGGTGTCGGCGGCCGACCTCACCTCGGCCGAGCTCGCCGGCCGGTCGGCCACGGTCGAGGTGTCCGACGTGCACATCGACCGCGTCCTCACCGGCCTGGACCCGTCGCCGAGGGCCCGCGACGTGCTGCCGCTGCGGCTCGAGCTGCAGGACTCCGAGGGCGGGTCGGTGTCCGTGCCGATGGGGGTCGTGCCGTTCAGGTCGACGGGCCCGACGCGGCTGACCGCCGCCGTGCCCTGCGCCCCGAGGTCGTGCACGCTCGTCGGCATCAGCATCGACCGCGCGGCCGACGAGACCCGGCTCATCGGCGGGTCCGTGACGGTCGACCGGGTGACGGCGCCCGGCGGTCGACCGGTCCAGCTGGGCCGGCTCACGTGGTCCTCCTACGGCACCCCGTACTCGCTGGACCGGCTGGAGGTCAGCCGCCCCGGGTTCTCGACCGTCTCGACCCGGGCGTCGGAGCCCACCGTGGCCCGCATCCGGTTCGCCTCGACGGGCGGCGTCGTCACGGCCTCGACCACCCCGGCCCCCCTGCCCACGGTCGTCGCGCCCGCGACCTCGGGGTCGACGCCGGAGGTCACGTCGGTCAACGGCTTCGTCGGCACGGCGGTCACCGTCGCCGAGAAGGCGCGGGTGCGCGTCGTGCCCGGTGGCTTCACCAACGTCGCCCTCGTCGACTACGACGCCCTCGCCTCCCGGGCCAGCCGTCTCTACGCCAGCGGTTCGCTCGACGTCCTGGTGGCCGACCCGGCGCGCGTCGGCGAGGTGACCACGGCCCTGGCGCGCTCGGGGATCGCCGTGCGTGAACGGACCGACCGCGCCGAGGTGCTCGACGCCTTCGACCGGTCCGCGTCGGCGTGGTCGCTGCGCCTCGCGCTCGTCGTCGGCGTCATCGCCCTGCTCATGGGTGCGCTCGTGCTCGTCCTCGTGGGGGTCACGTCGTGGCGGTCGCGCTCGCGGGACCTCGCCGCGCTGCGCCTCGCCGGCGTCGGCGCCGGCACGATGCGGCGCGTCGGGGTGGCCGAACAGGTGGCCGTCATCGTCGTCGCCGTCGTCGTGGGCTCGGGCTGCGGAGTCGTCGGGGCGCGGCTCGCGCTCCGGCTCGTGCCGTTCTTCACGACCCCGTCCGAGGTGTTCGTCCCCGACGTCCGCCCGGCCGTGGGGGCGATGGCCCTCTCGGCGGGCGTGACGATGGTGTGGCTCGTCGCCGTCGGGCTCGTCCTGGGGCTGTGGCTCGCCGGCCGCGCCGTCGTCTCACGCGTGAGGGAGCAGCCGTGACCGCGATCGACCGTCAGCTCGACGCGCATCGTTCGCGCGCCGCCGACGGCACGGGACCCGGGTCGTCGGGTCGCGGGCTGCCGGTCACGACCCGCGGGCTCGTCGTCATCTACCGTTCCGAGGGCCACGACGTCGCCGCGCTGTCCGGCGTCGACCTGCACGTCGGCGCCGGCGAGATGGTCGGCCTGCTCGGGCCCTCCGGTGCCGGCAAGTCGACGCTGCTCACCGTCTTCGGCGGCCTCACCGCCCCCAGCGCCGGCTCGGCAGTCGTGGGCGGTCACGACCTGCGCTCGCTGACGCCCTCGGCGCTCGACGAGCTGCGGGCCGGGCAGATCGGCCTCGTGCTGCAGGGTGCCGCGCGCAACCTCGTGCCCTACCTGACGCCGCGGCAGAACGTCGAGGTGGCGCAGGTGCCGGCACGACGCACGGCCCGGAGCCTGCCCACGGTCGAGGACGTGCTCGGCCCGCTCGGCGTCGGCGACCTCGCCGACCGTGAGCTGTCGACGCTGACGCCCGGCCAGGCCCAGCTCGTCGCGATCGCCGTCGGCGTGGCCTGTGAGCCCGGGCTGCTGCTCGTCGACGAGCCGACGAGCCAGCTCGACCACGCGTCCCGCGACCGGGTGCTCCGTGCCCTCCACGACGTCAACCAGCGGGTCGGCTCGACGGTCGTCGTCGTCACCCACGACCCCGACGTCGCCGCCGCGCTGCCCCGCACGGTGACGATCCGCGACGGACGCGTCGGGGCCGAGGGCCGGCAGGGGGAGGAGTTCGCGGTCGTGTCGGCCGACGGCGCGCTGCCGCTCGCGGGTGCCGCCCTCGCCGACTTCCCGCCCGGCGCACTCGTTCGGCTGCACCACGACGGGCGAGCGTGGTTGCTGCTGCCTGCCGACGCCGTGCCACCCGGCCAGGACGACGCCACCCCTGAGGGCGAGGGCGAGGGCGCGAGCGACAGCGTCGCGGCACGAGAGGCGTCCACGCAGCGTCCGGGGGACCCCGGGGCCCCGACGACGTGAGCCGTCTGACACCCCGCCGCCCACCGGTGCGGGACGGTGTCGACCCGGGGTGCCCCGAGTGTCCGACTATGTCCTCGGGGTGTACAGGACTCGATTTGTGGTCTCGCCGTGAGTCGTGCGTAACTTGACGGTGGCCGCGCCCCGAGGCGGCCGCCCGACGTCCCCCGCGCCACCCCTCGGCGCCGGAGGTGCACGCTCGGTCAACCGGTCTTCCCGAGTCCCGAAAGGTCTCTTCATGCCTCGCCCCGCGACCCGTCGCCGCGTCCTGGCCGCTGCCCTCGCGTCCGTCGCGATGCTGTCCGCCTGCACCGGAAACGCCGACGACGGCAGCGACGGCACCGGTGCCTCCGCGACCCCCGCGGTCAGCGTCGACGCCGCCGGGACGGCGACGAACGGCGCCGTGTCAGCCGTCGCGACCTCGCTGCTCGACGGGTCCGCCGGCGGCGCCGCCGCGCGCGCCAAGGCCTTCACCGGCGCGGCGCTCGAGTCGGCCAACGCCTTCGGCAAGACCCTCGGTGGCCGCACCGCTGCGGAGAAGTCGGAGGCCGAGCTGTCCACGACCGGTGTCAAGGTCCTGGCCATCTCCCGCGAGGGCGACAAGCCGGTGCAGATCCTGGCGCAGACCACGCTGAAGAAGACCGGCGCCGCGGTGCTGGTCCTCCTCGTCGCCGACAGCCCCGGCGGGCCGTTCAAGGCCGCCGCCGTCACCCCGATGCTCCCCGACGCCAAGCTCGACGCGCTCGACGCGACCGGCGACGGGTCTGCGGCGATCGCCGACGCCAAGGGGCTGGCCGCCAAGCCCGAGGACGTCGTGTCCGCCTTCGCCGGGTCCGTGCAGTTCCCCTCGCCGGTGACCACCAAGGTCCTCGCCGACGACCCCCTGACCCAGCAGCTGCGCCAGTCCGCCACCGCCCAGTCGCAGGCGCTGAACAACCAGGGCTCCTTCACCCAGAAGCACGAGCCGAAGGGCATCCTCGGCGGGCTGCGCCTCAAGGACGGCCAGGGCGCCATCGTCTTCGCGCAGCTCGTGCGCCACGACGCCATCGCCATGCGCACGCCGATGAAGCTCAAGCCGGCCAAGGACCTCACCCTGCTGACCGGCATCAAGCAGATCACGACCGAGGCCGACCTCACCTCCAACGAGATCATCGCCGTCGTCATCCCGGCGTCCGGCCAGGCCCGTGTCGTCGCCGCCGCGGACCAGCTCGTCAACGGCACCGGGCGGTGAGGCAGGATTGATCCATGAGCCAGCAGCCATTCACCGCAGCAGCACTGCGCGGTGCCGTCGACCTCTCGTCGCTCAAGCGTCCGGCCCCGCCGGCTGGCCCCGGCTCCGCCGCGGCCGCCACCTCGACGGACGGTGCCGGCGTCGTCATCGAGGGCACTGACGCCGCGATCCGCGACATCGTCGGGGCCAGCGCCCGGCACCCCGTCGTCATGGTCCTGTGGTCGCCGCGACTGCAGGAGTCGGCCGACTTCGTCGCGACGGTCGAGGGCGTGGCCCGGCGCTACGCCGGCCGTTTCCAGCTCGCCACCGTCGACGTCGACGCCAACCCCGGCATCCTGCAGGCCTTCCAGGTGCAGGCCGTGCCGGTGAGCTTCGCGTTCGTCCAGGGCCAGCCCGTACCGCTCTTCGAGGGTGTCCAGCCCGAGGCGCAGGTCGTCGCCGTCATCGACCAGGTGCTCGCGCTCGCGGCCCAGCACGGTGTCACCGGCACGGTGTCGGGCGCCGACGCCGACGGGGCGGACGGGAACGGCGCGCAGGGCGAGGTCCCGGAGGAGCCGCCGCTGCCGCCGTTGCACCAGAAGGCTTTCGACGCCATCGAGGCCGACGACCTCGACACGGCGGCCGACGCCTACCGCGAGGCGCTCGCCCAGAGCCCCGCCGACACCGACGCCAAGATCGGCCTGGCCCAGGTCGGGCTGCTCCAGCGCACCCGCGGCGCCGACCTCCATCAGGCGCGGGCCGCGGCCGCCGCGGCGCCCACCGACGTCGACGCGCAGATCCTCGTGGCCGACCTCGACGTGCTCGGTGGCCACGTGGAGGACGCCTTCGTGCGCCTCATCGACACGGTCCGCGTCACGGCCGACGCCGAGCGCAACCAGGCGCGCGAGCACCTCGTCGAGCTGTTCGAGGTCGTGGGCACGTCCGACGAGCGCGTGGTGCGGGCCCGCAAGGCCCTCATGAGCGCCCTCTTCTGACCCACCCGATCGAGATAACACTCCGTCACGAGGTGACGGAGTGTTCTCTCGATCGTGAGTGGTGACGGAGTGTTCTCTCGATCGTCAGTGGTGACGGAGTGTTCTCTCGATCGTCAGGCGGTCTCGACGACCGACTCGGCCAGCCGCTCGACGACCTCGGCGGCGGTGCCGGTGAGGGCGTCCTCGTCGCCGGTCTCGGGCGGCGTCGTCACCCACAGCCCCCAGCCGGGCGTCGAGGGGTCGATGCCGGCGCCGACGACGACGAGGTGCACCGGCTGCGGCGCGGCGAGGTCGAGGTAGTCCTCGAGCCGCTCGCCCTCGACCCGGTCGGCGACGACGACGTCGTGGCCCTCGATGAGGTAGGTCTCGGCGAGGGCCAGGCCGGCCGACCAGCGCAGCAGCTGGCGGCGCACGAGGGCGACGTCGCTGGGTCGCTCCGCCTCCGCCGACACGTCGCCGACGAGCATGGCGTCGAGCACCTGGCCGTCGACGACGAGCGCGCCGCCGAGCCGCTCGCCGACGGCCCGGGCCAGCCGCCCGAGCCCCGACGCGTCGGCCCCCGTCACGAGGACGAGGCGTCCGGGCACGCCGGGGGAGACGGACGCGTCGGACGCGTCGGTCGGGTGGATCGGATCGGTCATCCGCCGAGCGCCGCCGACACGACGTCCTTGGCCTCGGCCTGGACCTGCGCGAGGTGCTCCGCGCCCTTGAACGACTCGGCGTAGATCTTGTAGACGTCCTCGGTGCCCGAGGGGCGCGCCGCGAACCAGGCGCTGTCGGTGGTCACCTTGAGGCCGCCGATCTTGGCCCCGTTGCCCGGCGCCGAGGTCAGCTTGCCCGTGATCGCCTCTCCGGCAAGGGACTCCGCGCTCACGTCGTCGGGGGACAGGGCCGCGAGCTTGGCCTTCTGCTCACGGTTCGCCGCGGCGTCGATGCGGGCGTACGCGGGGGATCCGAAGCGTTCGGTCAGCCCGGCGTAGTGCTGGCTCGGCGTCCGGCCGGTCACGGCCAGGATCTCCGAGGCGAGCAGCGCGAGCAGGATGCCGTCCTTGTCGGTGGACCACACGCTGCCGTCGGTACGCAGGAAGCTGGCGCCGGCCGACTCCTCGCCACCGAACCCCACCGAGCCGTCGAGCAGCCCGGGCACGAACCACTTGAAGCCGACCGGCACCTCGAGGAGCGTGCGGCCGAGCTCGCCGGCGACGCGGTCGATCATCGAGGAGGACACGAGCGTCTTGCCGATGGCGGTGCCCTCGCCCCACCCCGGACGGGCGCCGCCGTACAGGTAGCGGATCGCCACGGCCAGGTAGTGGTTGGGGTTCATGAGGCCGGCGTCGGGCGTGACGATGCCGTGGCGGTCGGCGTCGGCGTCGTTGCCGGTGGAGATGTCGTAGTCGTCCTTGGCGCCGATGAGGGAGGCCATCGCCGAGGGGGAGCTGCAGTCCATCCGGATCTTGCCGTCCCAGTCGAGCGTCATGAAGGCCCACTGCGGGTCGACGCGCGGGTTGACGACGGTGAGGTCGAGCCCGTGCCGCTCGGCGATCTCGCCCCAGTAGCCGACCGACGCGCCGCCGAGCGGGTCGGCGCCGATGCGCACGCCGGCCTCGCGGATGCGGGCGAGGTCGAGCACCGACGGGAGGTCGTCGACGTACGTGCCGAGGAAGTCGTAGCCCCGCGCCTCGCCGCGGGCCTTCTCGAACGGCACGCGCCGGACGTCGGCCAGGCCGCCGCGGATGAGGTCGTTGGCGCGCGTCGCGATGACGGACGTCGCGTCGGTGTCGGCGGGGCCGCCGTGCGGCGGGTTGTACTTGAAACCACCGTCGGCCGGCGGGTTGTGCGAGGGCGTGACGACGATGCCGTCAGCGAGACCGCTTGCGCCGGAAGCCTTCCCGCGGTTGGCCGTGAGGATCGCGTGCGACACCGCCGGGGTCGGCGTGTAGCCGTCGCGGTCGTCGACGAGCACCGTGACGCCGTTGGCGACGAGCACCTCCAGGGCCGAGCGCCAGGCCGGCTCGGACAGCCCATGGGTGTCGCGGCCGATGAAGAGCGGGCCGTCGAAGCCCTGCGAGGCCCGGTAGTCGACGATCGCCTGGGTGGTTGCGAGGATGTGGTCCTCGTTGAACGCCGTGCGCAGGCTCGAGCCACGGTGGCCGGAGGTGCCGAAGGCGACCTGCTGGTCGGGGTCGTCGACGTCGGGGTGGCGGTCGTAGTAGGCGGCGACGAGCGCGTCGACGTCGACGAGGTCCTCGGGACGGGCCGGCTGGCCCGCGCGCGGGTGGTTCATGAGGGGTCTCCGTTCGTCGTCGGGTGGTCGGCGCCGGGCCGGCCGTCCGGGAGGGACTGGGCCGACGCGTCGCCCGCGCCGGCCACGGCAGCGGCGGCCGGCTCCTCGACCGGGACGAGCCACACGGTGGAGAAGCGCGGCACCGTGATGGCGGCCGAGAAGGGCTGGTCGTTCCACGGCTCGGCCGCGGCGTCGATGACCATGCCGGCGCTGCTCGGGGCGTCGGGGTGGTATCCGGCGGTGTCGAGGACGACCTCCCACCGGCCACCGCGCGGCAGGCCGAGGCGGTAGTAGGGCTGCGTCTCGCCGCTGAAGTTCATGACGCACGCGATGGCGGGTGCGTCGGTGCCGCGGTCGCCGCGTCCGAACCGTAGCCAGGAGAACGTGTTGTGGTCGGCGTCGTCGGCCTCGAGCCACTCGAACCCGGACGGGTCGTTGTCGAGCTCCCAGAGGGCGCGGTGGTGCCGGTAGATGCCGTTGAGGTCCTTGACGAGGTTGTGGACGCGGTAGTGCAGGGGCTGCTCGAGCAGCCACCAGTCGAGGCTGCGGCCCTCCGACCACTCCGACTCCTGGCCGAACTCGCACCCCATGAAGAGCAGCAGCTTGCCCGGGTGGCACCAGAGGTAGGCGAGGAAGGCGCGCAGCGTCGCCACCTGCTCCTCACGGGACCCACGCGACTTGCGCAGCAACGAGCCCTTGCCGTGGACGACCTCGTCGTGGCTGATCGGCAGGACGAAGTTCTCGTCGAAGGCGTACATGAGCGAGAACGTCAGCTTGCCGTGCTCGTACTTGCGGTAGATCGGGTCCTGCCCCAGGTACTTGAGCGAGTCGTTCATCCAGCCCATGTTCCACTTGAAGCCGAACCCGAGGCCGCCGTGGTTCGTCGG
>JAEWFB010000422.1 GCA_023389095.1 Actinomycetes bacterium | reverse complement strand
CGGCCTCCTCGAGCATCGCCATGAGCCGCAGCGGCTGGCCCGAGCGGGTCTTGAGCATCTTGCGGTCCTCGCCGAGCACGTTGCCGATCTGGACGTGGACGGGCGTGACGTCGTCCGGGAGCCAGTCCGCCTTGCGCGCGGTGTCCCACACCATGTTGAGGTGCAGCGCCTGCGGTGCGCCGATGACATAGAGCACCCGATGCGCGTCGAGGTCGTGGACGCGGTACTTGATGGTCGCGAGATCCGTTGTGGCATAGCCGTACCCGCCATCAGACTTGCGGATGATGAGCGGGACGGGCTTGCCTTCGCGGCCGGTGTAGCCGTCGAGGAAGACGCACAGCGCGCCGTCGGAGACCTCCGCGATGCCCCGCGACTCGAGCTCCTCGCAGATGCCGGGGAGGGCGTCGTTGTACATCGACTCGCCGGCCAGGTGCAGGTCGGTCAGGGTGACGCCGAGCATCGAGTAGAGCTTGTTGAAGTAGACCTTCGACAGGTCGACGAGCTCGTTCCAGAGCCGCAGGGTCTCGGCGTCGCCGGCCTGCAGGAGCACGACCCGCGACCGGGCGCGCACGTTGAAGTCGCCGGCGCTGCCGGCGGGTTCGGCCTTCTCGGCGGCGTCGAACTTGACGCGGGCAGCCTGGTAGAAGGCGTTGGGGTCGGTGACGAGCAGACCGGCCTCGTCGGAGCCCTCGCCGACCTCGAGCAGGTGCTCGATGAGCATGCCGAAGGGCGTGCCCCAGTCTCCGATGTGGTTCTGTCGGATGACGTGGTGGCCGAGGTGCTCGAGGGTCCGGGCCAGGCTGTCGCCGACGACCGTGGTGCGCAGGTGACCGACGTGCATCTCCTTGGCCACGTTCGGGGCGGAGTAGTCGACCGGGATGTTCTGGGCCGGCTCGACGGGCACGCCGCACCGTTCGTCGGCGTCGACCTCCTGCAGTTGCGAGGCGAGCCAGGCGCTGGAGAAGGTGAGGTTGATGAAGCCGGGACCGCTGACCTCGACCGCGTCGCAGACGCCGTCGAGGTCGAGCGCGGCGACGATCTTCGCCGCGACCTCGCGCGGCGGCGCTCCCACCTTCTTGGCGAGGGCGAGCGCGGCGTTGACCTGCACGTCGGCGAACTGCGACGGACGCAGCACCGGGTCGACCTCGCGGAAGTCGTCACCGAGCGCGGTGGCGATCGCGGACTGGACCTTCGGCGTGAGCGCGACGAGCGGGGAGACCATGCGGGCCAGTCTAGGTGCGCACGGAGGGTGCCCTCTCCGGGGTTTTCCGGCCGGGCACCCGCACGGGTGCGGCACGACGACGGGGCCGGGGCGCCCTGCGGCGGCCCGGCCCCGTCGTGGAGTCGCCGAGGGTCAGTCGCCGCGACCGGAGAAGCCCGAGCGACGCGCCGCGTCCTCGTCGTAGAACCAGACGTCGGGCTCGACGTCGTCGTAGCCGTCCTGGCCGGGCGCCACGAAACGGTTGCCGTCGCGGACGCCCTTGACGGCGTGGCCGAGCGGCTGGGCCCCGTCGGAGATCGTCGCCGCCGAGCCCATGCCGTAGCCGCCGTCGACGACCTCGTCGTACTCGGAGACGCGTCGACCGGCCGGAGCCTGGTCCGCATCGGACGCGTCGGCGTCACGGGATGCGTCGGCGTCACGGGACGCGTCGGCGTCACGGGACGCGTGCTCCTCGTCGACATCGCCGGCCTGGCGAGCCTCGTCGGCCGAGGCGGGCGCGGCGTCGGCGGCGCTCTGCTCGCCCTCCGCGGCCTTCGTGGGGTCGTCGCGCTCGCCGAGCGCGGCGTCGCTCGCGTCGGGCCGGGCCGGCTCGTCCTCATCCATCGGACGCTGGCCGGACGTCGTCGCCCACGGCTGGCCACGGTGGTCGCCCGGGTCGTCTGCCGGGGTGCCGCCGCCGGAGACGACCTCGTCGCGGTCCTCGAGGGCCGGCACGTGCACCTCCGTCGCCTCGTCGGCGCTCTCGGGCTGCCAGCCGCGGCCCGAGCCGGAGTCGGAGGGCTCGGTCGACGCGACCGCCTCTGCCGAGTGAGTCGGCGCGGCTGCGCCTGCCTCCTCGGCAGGCGTCCGTCGGGGCTCGGACTCCTCGTCCCCCGTCGCGACGGGCTCGCCCGAGGCGGCAGCCGTCGCACCGGCGGCGCCGGCCGAGAGACCGGCCGCCCCCTCCTCTGCCTCGTGCGTCGGCTCGTGCGCCGGCTCGTGACTGGGCGCGGCGTCGGTGGTCGTGCCGGTGTCCGCGTCGTCCGCGGACGCCTCGGGAAGCTGGGTCGTGTCACTCATGTCGTCGGCTCCGTTGCGCTCGGCGACGGCCCCGTGGTGGTCGGCGCCGTCGGACGCGACACCCGCGGCCCGGCTGCTCGAGCCCGTGGCGTCCTCGTCGGTGGCCACCGTTGCCGCCGACGACGAGCGGGTCTCCGACTCGGCGTCGTCGTGCCACGACGGCACTGCACCTGTACCCACTCCGGCGCCCCCCGACGCGGGGGGGGGGGCGCGCCCGGTCGGTGCCGCAGTCGTCGCCGAGGCCGCGTCGGTGGCCGGCGCCCAGCGGCCGCCGTCGTCCGCGCGAGCCTCGTCGTCCGGGTCAGGCGAACCCGTCCGCGCCACAGCGGAACCCGTGGGGTACCCGAACGGGTTCACGGCATCGGCGAGGTCGTCGTCGTCCTCGTCCTGGGTGAAGGCGGCACTGCCCACCGCGGCTCCGGCCACACCGGCCGTCGTCGCCGGGGAGGCCCCCTCGTCGTCGTCCGTGTGGACGTCGGGGTCGATGCGGTCGGCCTCACGGGCAACCCGGTCATGGTGGGCCTGGGCTCGCTCCGCGGACGCGGCCGCCTGGGCTGCCTGCTCCTCGAGCCTGCCCGCCTCACGGGTTCTGGCGTCCGCCTCCGCGCGGGCCTGAGCGGCCATCTCGCCGGTGACCGACGCGCGGTCCTGCTGCTGCTGGACCTCTGCCAGCCGGGCGTCGAGGCTCGCTCGCATGCGGTCGGCCTCGGCGCGTCGCGCCTCGATCTCCTTGCGGCGGCTGGCCGAGACGAAGAACCAGATGATCAGCGCGAGGACGACGACGGCGACGACCGCCCACAGGATCGTCTTGTTGGTGTCGGACATTCCATCCCTTTCGGGTCACGGGTCCAGGACGACCACTTCCATCGGCAACCTACTGCGCGACAAGCCGGTTCGCGCCGCTGCCACGCGTGCTTTCGCCGATCCGTACCCGATCCGGCACCGGGCGGACGCTACCCGCCGAGCCCCAGCCGCTTCGCCGTCACCTCGCGCATCTCGACCTTGCGGATCTTGCCGGTCACCGTCATCGGGAACTCCTCGACGATCTCGACGTAGCGCGGGATCTTGTAGTGGGCCAGCTGACCGGTGCAGAACTCGCGCAACGACTCGGCCGTGAGAGGCGTCGCCCCCTCCTTCATCCGGACCCAGGCGCACAGCTCCTCGCCGTACTTCTCGTCGGGGACGCCGATCACCTGGGCGTCGAGGATGTCGGGGTGGGTGTAGAGGAACTCCTCGATCTCGCGCGGGTACACGTTCTCCCCACCGCGGATCACCATGTCCTTGATCCGACCGGTGATCTCGACGTAGCCGTCGTCGTGCATGACACCGATGTCGCCGGTGTGCATCCAGCCGCCCTCCACGGCCTCAGCGGTCTTGTCGGGCTGCCCCCAGTAGCCGAGCATCACCGAGTAGCCCTTGGTCAGGAACTCCCCGGCCTGCCCGCGCGGGAGCGTCTCCCCCGTGGCCGGGTCGACGATCTTGATCTCGAGGTGCGGCCCGACGCGGCCGACCGTGCCGACCTTCTGCTCGAAGGTGTCGTCGGTGCGGTTCTGCGTCGACACCGGTGAGGTCTCGGTCATGCCGTAGCAGATCGTCATCTCCTCGATGCCCGAGGCGATGAGCTTCTTCATCAGCTCGGCCGGGCACGGCGACCCGGCCATGATGCCGGTCCGGACGGTCGACAGGTCGTAGG
>JAEWFB010000386.1 GCA_023389095.1 Actinomycetes bacterium | reverse complement strand
ATCGACGTGCCGGCACGCGTCGCGTCGGCGACGTCGCCGGTGACCGACGCGTCGAAGGCGCTGACGCCGTGCGCGGTGACGGCATGGTCGGCCGCGGCGACGACGAGGGTGCCGCGCCCCGTCCAGGCGCGTGGCGCGGGCAGCGCCTCGACGCGGTCGAGGGCCGAGTCGAGGGCGCCGAGCGAGCCGGGGGCGGTGAGCAGGTCGTCGGCCCGGTCGCGCGCACCCACGACCTCCGCCTGGGCGGGGGCGCGCAGGAGCGACACGGGCGCGTCGGTCTCGGTCCAGCGCTCGCGCATGACGACCTGCTCGAGCGGCACCCGCCGCGACCACCCGGCCCGCTCGAGCCCCGGCTCGGGCGGGCGCTCGTCGGGCCAGCCGAGGCAGAGCCAGCCGAGGGTCTCGACGCCGTCCGGCAGCCGGAGGAGCGCGGCCAGCTCGGCCGGCTCGAAGAGGGTGACCCAGCCGAGCCCGAGGCCGTGCGCCCGGGCCGTCAGCCACATGTTCTCGATGGCCGCCGCGCACGACCACAGGTCGGCGTCGGGGAAGGTGGCGCGGCCGAGGACGCCGGCGGCGGGTGTGCGGCGGTCGCAGGCGACGACGACGCCGACGGGTGCCTCGCGGATGCCCTCGAGCCGCAGGTCGAGCAGCCCGCGGGCGGACTCCTCGGACATTCCGGACGCCTGGCGCAGGCGGGCCCGGTCGGCCATGAGCGCGGCGCTGTCGCGGGTGGCCGGCTCGGTGACGACGATGAACCGCCACGGCTGGCTGTGGCCGACGCTCGGGCCGCGGTGCCCGGCGAGCAGGACGGCGTCGAGCACGTCCTCGGGCACCGGGTCGGGCCGGAACCGCCGGATGTCGCGGCGTGCCCCGACGACGCGCTCGAGCGAGGCGAGGTCGTCACGCAGGGCCCACGCGTCGGGCGCCTGGGCGCGCTCGGCGGCCGAGGTGCGGTCGCCGATGGTCGGGACGGGCCTGCGGTAGCTCACGGCCCCGAGCCTAGTTACCGACTCGGGGTCAGGCGGGCGCCGCCTCGATCCACCCGCGGGTGACGCCGAGCACCCGTGACCCGTCGAGGTCGGCCAGCGAGGCGCCGACGAAGGCCGTGGCCCCGGCAGAAGTCTGCCAGCGGAAGCGGTACTCCTGCGCGAGGGCGGCGTCGGCGATGGCGGACGCGGCGTCGCGCGAGGACTGGGCCGCCGCGAACGCCCCCGCGGTGCGGGCGAGGTAGGCGCGCAGCTGCGGGGCGTACGCGTCGTCGGCGACCTCGCGGCGGGCCGCGTTCGACACGAAGTCGCTCGCGACGGCGGCCGGCTCGACGACCGACACCCACACGCCGTGGGCGAGGGCGACCGGCGCGAGCGACTGCATGAAGCCCTCGACGGCGAACTTCGAGCCGCAGTACGCGTCGGCGAAGGGCTGGCCGACGGCCCCGCCGACGCTCGTCACCGTGAGGATGCGCCCCGACCCGCGCTCGCGCATGTGGGGCAGCACGAGCTTCGTCAGCGCCACGGGGGCGAGGTAGTTGACCTCGACCTGGGCGCGCACGTCGTCGAGGCTCAGCTGCTCGGCGGTGGCGACGGCACCGCGGCCGGCGTTGTTGAGCAGGACGTCGACAGCACCGTGGTCGCGGACGACCCCCTCCACGCACCCGCGGGCCGCGTCGTGGTCGGTGACGTCGAGCGGGCGGACGTCGAGCTCGACGCCGGCCCCGCTCGCCGCGGCGTCGAGGGCCTCGCGCCGCCCGGTGTCGCGCATCGTCGCGACGACGGTGAGGCCGCGACGGGCCAGCTCGACGGCAGTGTGCAGGCCCATGCCGGACGACGTGCCGGTGACGAGGGCGATCTGGCTCATGTCGCGACGCTACTCCTCGACGTCGTCGAGCCCCTCGATGACGATCTCGAGCAGGCGGCCGAGCTCGTGGCGCTCGGCCGCGCTGAGCCGCTGCAGGGTGTCGCTCTCGACGACGTTGGACTCGCGCACGGCGGCGCGGAAGAGCGTCCAGCCCTCGGTCGTCAGGGACACGAGAGTGCGGGTGCGGTTCGACTCGTCCGGACGGCGCTGGACGAGGCCGCGCGTCTCCATCTTGTCGAGGCGGTGGGTCATCGAGGAGGGGGCGACGTTGGCGAGGTCGGCGAGCTGGCTCGGAGTGAGGCAGGCGTCGCCGGCCCGGGCGAGGCCGGCCAGCACCGCCCACTCGCCCTGGGTGAGGTCGAGGTCGGCGAACTGGCGCACATACCACTGGTCGAGCTTCTTCGTGACGGCGTAGACGCCGGTGATGACGCGCTGCACCGACTCCTCGCCGCCGGCCGCCGTGTAGAGGGCGACGTCGGCCGCGTGCTCCAGGGCCGCGTTCCTGCGTCGTCGAGTCGCCATGGAAAGGCATTGTTCCACCCCGGGGGCGTGGTGCTAGAGTTTCGACGTCGAACTTCCAGTTCGAAATATTCGAGACCGAAGTCGCGTTGTACGCCGTCGTGCGTCCGTGACCGTTCCGGACCCCTCGGGCACTGCAGCCCGCCCTCGATCCCTCGACCCCCAGAAAGGGTGTGAAACCCATGCGCACGCGCCTGCTCGTCCTCGCCTCCTCCGTCGGCATGCTCGGTTGGGGCACGGTGCTGCCCTACCAGTACGCGTACGCCGCGAACACCCGAGGCTGGGGTCCGCTCGCGGCGGCGCTCGCCAGCACCCTCTTCTCCGTCGGCGCCCTCGTCGCCGCACCGTTCGCCGGGCGCCTCAGCGACCGCTTCGACCCGGTCCTCGTCGCCGTCCTCGCCAAGCTGCTCGCCGCCGTCGGCGTCGGCAGCCTCGTGTGGGCCGACACCGC
>JAEWFB010000384.1 GCA_023389095.1 Actinomycetes bacterium | reverse complement strand
CCCCGATGTAGAGCGCGCAGTAGGGGCGCACGTACGCGGCGGCCGCCTCGACGTCGTCCATGAGCACCACCGGCGTCGTCGCGACGACGTCGAACCCGGCCATCGGGTCCTCGGCGGTGCCACGCTTCGCGCCGGCTCGCGCGGTGCGGATGGCCTGGAGGTGCTCACCGGCGTGCTCCGGGCTGAAGAAGATGGCGAGCCAGCCGTCGGCGATCTCGCCGGTGAGGGCGAGGTTGCGCGGCCCGACGGCGGCGAGGTAGACGGGCACGTCGGCCCGCAGCGGCCGGGTGCCGATCCTGAGCGCCTTGCCCAGCCCGTCGGGCAGCGGCAGCGGGTAGTGGTGTCCGGCGTGCTCGACGACGTCGCGGCGCAGCGCGGCCCGGACCACCTCGACGTACTCGCGGGTGCGGGCCAGCGGCTGGGCGAACCTCACGCCGTGCCACCCCTCGCTGACCTGCGGCCCCGACACGCCCAGCCCGAGGCGGAACCGCCCGCCGGACATCGTGTCGAGGGTGGCGGCGGTCATGGCCGTCATGGCCGGGGTGCGCGCCGGGATCTGCATGACCGCGGAGCCGAGGTCGATGTGCTCGGTGAGAGCGCCGATCCACGACAGCATCGAGACGCTGTCGCTGCCGTACGCCTCGGCGACCCACGCGCTGTCGTAGCCGAGGCGGTCGGCGGCCCGGGCCACGGCGACCATGTCCTCGCCGGTCGTGCCGCGTCCCCAGTAGCCGAGGTTCACGCCGAGTCTCATGGACGCGAGGCTATCGGGCCGGGTCGCGGTGGCGGCACGTCGCCGCGGCTCATCGGGACGAAACGGATAACGTGTGCCTCCATGCACAGGCGTCTCGGGTCGTCCGGCCTCACCGTCACTCCCCTGGCGCTCGGCACGATGCTCTGGGGCAACTCCGTGGACCGGCACGACGCCGCGGAGCACCTCCGCGCCTTCGTCGACGCCGGGGGCAACCTCGTGGACACCGCCTTCGGCTACGGCGGCGGCGACGCCGAGACGATCCTCGGCGGGCTCATCGGCGACGTCGTCCCCCGGGACGATCTCGTGGTGTGCACCAAGGCCGGCATCTCCCGCGCGTCGGGCGAGCGACGTGTCGACGTCTCCCGCCGCGGCCTCATGGCCCAGCTCGACGCGTCGCTGCGTCGTCTCGGCACCGACCACGTCGACCTCTGGCTCGTGCACACGTGGTCCGACGACGTCCCCCTGTCCGAGACGCTCTCGGCCCTCGAGTGGGCGGCGGTCTCGGGCCGGGCGCGGTACGTCGGGGTCTCCAACTACTCCGGCTGGCAGTCGGCCCGCGCGTTCAGCCTGCTCGAGTCGGCGCGGATCCCCTTGGTGGCCAACGAGGTCCAGTTCTCGCTCGTGCACCGTGAGCCCGAGGTGGAGGTCGTACCGGCGGCGGTCGAGCTCGGCTTCGGCCTGCTCCCGTGGTCACCGCTGGGCCGCGGCGTCCTCACGGGCAAGTACCGGACCGGCATCCCGTCCGGGTCGCGGGCTGCGTCGAGCGACTTCCCCGGCTTCGCCCAGCGCTTCCTCGACGAGCGCAGTGCCGGCGTCGTCGAGGCCGTGGCGATGGCGGCCCGGGGCCTGGGCACGTCGGCCGCCGAGGTGGCGCTCGCCTGGGTCCGCGACCGGCCGGCCGTCGCGGCACCCGTCGTGGGCGCGCGCACCACGAGCCAGCTGCGCACGGCCCTGGCCAGCCTCGACCTCGTCCTGCCCGACGAGATCGTCGGCGCCCTCGACGACGTGTCCGGCTGACGCAGGACCGGAGCGGCGCCCCGGCTCAGGCGCCGGAGAACCCGGGACGCGTACCGTGGGGCCCGTCGGGACGTGGCGCCTCGTCGTCCTCGTCGTCCTCGTCGTCCTCGTCGTCCTCGTCGTCCTCGTCGTCGTAGTCGAGGTCGTCGTCCGCGTCGTCCTCGTCGTCGTAGTCGAGGTCGTCGTCCTCGTCGTTGTCGTCCTCGTCGAGGTCGTCGTCCTCGTCGTCCTCGTCGTCCTCGTCCTCGTCCTCGTCCTCGTACTCGTCGGAGTCGAGGCCGGCGTAGACCCGTCCCTCGGCGCCGTCCTCGTCCTCGTGCCCGTCGAAGTCGTCGCCGTAGATCGCGAGCGGCGTCGCCACCTCGGTGGCCTCGTAGAGCGCCTCGTCGTAGTCGTCGAACGCCTCGGCGAGATCCTGCGCCGCGGCGACGACCATCGGGTGGTCGGGGTCACGGCTCGCGGACGCGGCCTCGTAGTGGCGCTCGAGGGCTGCGACGAGCTGTTCGAGCGCGGAACGCGGGTCGACGGTCATGGCACGACCGTAGTCGACGGGCCCCGTGGAGAGAACGGCTTTGCCGGCCGCGTCTGCCGCGGGTCCCCGGACGTACGACGACCCCGGAGCGACGCGTCGCTCCGGGGTCGTCGGTGCCGGGCGGAGGGCCCGAAGGGCTCAGGCGCCGGCGGCGCCGGTCACATCGGCGCCTTGACGGTCTCCTTGGCCGCGGGGGCCGTGATGTCGACCGGCTCGCCGTACTTGCTCATCCGCATGTCGGCCTTGGCGCCGGCGATGTCGAAGGTGACGCGGCGCAGGTGGTCCTGGCCGTCGAGCCACGCCGTGTAGACGATCGTCTTGGGCATCTGGGCCTTGGTCGCCGCGTCGGCCCCGGCGATGGAGGAGGTGTCGAGCGTCAGCTCGTACTTGTCCATCGACTCGCCGTCGACGGGGTCCTTGCCGACGAACTTCACGTTGGTGACGGCCTTGTCGAACTGGTCGTACATCTTCGTCGGGTCTGCCTGGTCGAGCGAGGACATCAGCTGCTTGCCGGTGGCCGAGCTGCTGTCGAGGACGGCCCACTTGCCGGGCTGCAGCCCCGGGACGCCCTTCATGTAGATCTTCTTGTCGAGCAGGATCATGTCGATCTTCGCCGCGGTGCCCATGTCCATGGACATCTTCATCGCCGGGTTGCTCGGGTCGACCTTGGTGTCACCGGCCATCTGGATCTTCTGGCCGGCCGCGTCCATCGTCATGGTGACGTGGGCGCTCGTCGAGGTGGCCGCGCCCTTCTTCAGCGCAGCGATGAAGGACGCCTTGTCCTGGTACGGGCCGCCGGCCTCGGCCGGGGCGCTCGTGGTCGTGCTCGTGGTGGTGCCTGCCGAGGCGGGCGCGGTGCTGCTCGCTGCCGGGGTCTCCGTCTTGCCGCACGCGGCGACACCGAGGACGGCCGGGACGAGGATGAGTGCGGCCGCGGTGCGACGCAGGTTCCAATTCATGTGGTTTGACCTCCTGGGCCATCGACGCCGGGCGTGGCCGCGGCGGGTTCCCCTGACTTCCTGCCGGCCCCCGCCGGCGAGTACCGCTCGAGGCTATCGCGGCCCATCGGCGTGCCTCTTCCCGGACAGGTCTCGGTCGGGTCTCGGTGGTGTCACAATGGGCCACGATGACGGAGTACGAGTACCGGGTTCTCACCTTCGACCGCCGCACGTCCAAGTCCGAGGCGCGGCAGCAGATCCGTGAGCACGCGGAGTACGGCCGGTGGGAGCTGTCGCGCACCGTGATCTACGAGGGCGGGGTCCGGCGGATCTGGCTGCGCCGGCGGATCATGCGCGTGCAGCGCACCGCCTGAGTCCTCGGCTCGTCCCGGCTCAGCAGGTGCGCAGGAAGTCGCCGAGGACGCGCGCGCCGAACCGCAGCGACTCGACCGGCACCCGCTCGTCGATGCCGTGGAACATCGGCGCGAAGTCGAGGTCGGCGGGCAGGCGCAGCGGCGCGAACCCGTAGCCGGTGATGCCCAGCCGCCCGAGGGCCTTGTTGTCGGTGCCACCCGACAGGCAGTACGGCAGGACGCTCGCGTCGGGGTCCTCGCGCAGCAGGGACTGCTTCATCGCCTCGACGAGGTCGCCGGTGAACGGGGCCTCGAGCGCGACGTCGCGGTGCACGACCTCGACGTCGACGTGCTCGCCCGCCAGGCGGCGGACCGTGTCCATGAGGTCGTCCTCGTGGCCGGGCAGGAACCGGCAGTCCAGGGCCGCGGTGGCGGTCTGCGGCACGACGTTGTGCTTGTAGCCGGACTCGAGCATCGTCAGGTTCGCGGTGTCGCGCAGCGTGCCCCGCACGAACCCCTGGGCCCCGCCCATCACCCCGAGCAGCTCCTCGAGGTCGTCGTCGGCGTACCCGATGCCGGTGAGGGCGCTGAGCCCGTCGAGCAGGTCGCGCACCGAGGCGATGTACTCGCGCGGCCACTCGTGCGCGGCGATCCGGCCGATGGCGCCGGCGAGGTGAACGATGGCGTTGTCGGGGTTGGGGACCGAGCCGTGGCCGGCCCGACCGTGGGCACGCAGGCGCAGCCAGGCGATGCCCTTCTCGGCGGTCTGGAGCAGGTAGGCACGTCGCTCGCCCTGCGGCGTCGGCACGGTGACGCTGTACCCGCCCACCTCGCTGACGGCCTCGGTGACGCCCTCGAACCACTGCGGGTGGTGGTCGACGAGCCAGTGGCTGCCGTAGGTGCCGCCGGCCTCCTCGTCGGCGAAGAAGACGACCGTGGTGTCGCGGGCCGGCTTGGTGCCGGTGCGCGCCAGCTGCCGGACGTTCGCGAGGATCATGGCGTCCATGTCCTTCATGTCGACGGCACCCCGGCCCCAGATGCAGCCGTCGCGCTCCTCTGCGGCGAAGGGGTCGACCTGCCAGTCGGCCGCGTTCGCCGGCACGACGTCGAGGTGGCCGTGGACCGCGAGCCCGGGGCGCGACGGGTCCTGCCCCTCGAGGCGCAGCACGACGGTGGCCCGGCCGGGCTCGCTCTCGAGCAGCTCGGCGTCGAGGCCCACCTCAGCGAGCTGGCCCATGACGTACTCGGCCGCCTTGCGCTCCCCCGGGCCGCTGCCGTCGCCGTAGTTCGTCGAGTCGATGCGGATGAGGTCGGCGCAGATGCGGGCCACCTCGTCCTCGGCTGCGATCGTGGTCGTGCTCTCGGCGCGGTCGGCGGGCTCGCTCATGCGGCCAGCCTAGGTGGTCGGGTGCGGCCCGGTCCGACGGCTGCGCGTGGGACGGTCTGTGCCGCCGTGTGTGACGGGTGGGGCGGTTTGGCCTTTTGGCCGGGGCCCCTGTAACGTTCTCCTCGCCGCAAGGGACTCCCCGAGCCCCTTGCTCATCACCTTGTCGGGGTGGCGGAATGGCAGACGCGCTAGCTTGAGGTGCTAGTGCCCTTAACGGGCGTGGGGGTTCAAGTCCCCCCCTCGACACCACCGGAGACCCCGGGCCCCAGCGGCCCGGGGTCTTCTGCGTCGACGCCCCGCTCGCGGGTTGCGGGGACGGGCGTCCGCCCCCTGTCGAAACCTCTGACAGCGAGTTAATGTCGGTGCGTGAGCGAACCCCTCCACCCTGCACGGCCCGCGCGCACCCCCGGTTCCGTCGCGAACCTCGCCGACGACGTCCATGACGTCGTCGGCCTCTTCCGGCGCAGCTCGCGTCGGCTCGTCGGCACCCCGCTGCCCGACCTCGGCCTGTCGGGCGCCCAGCTCGAGCTCGTCCGGGTCGTGCGGCGCAACCCGGGCATCGGCGTCGCCGAGGCTGCGGCGGCCCTCGGTCTGGCCCCGAACACCGTGTCGACGCTCGTGGGCCAGCTGACCTCGCTCGAGGTGCTCGTGCGCCTGCGCGACGTCGCCGACCGACGCGTCGCGCGTCTCGAGCTGACCCCGTCGGCCGCCGCCGCCCTCGAGAGCTGGCGCGACCGCCGCTCCCACGCCACGGCCGTCGCGCTGGAGGGCCTCGACGCCGACGAGCGGGCGGCGATCGCCCGGGCCCTGCCCCTGCTGGCCAGGGTCGCCGCCTCGCTCCCCGAGCCCGACGCGGCCCAAGCGGCGAGCCCCTCGTGAACGCGGTGACGGCGGCCCTCGACATCCGCGGCCTCGGCTACCGCTTCGGCGAGCACCGCGCCGTCGACGACCTCACCCTGACCGTCGAGCCCGGCGAGTGCTTCGGCCTGCTCGGCCCCAACGGCGCCGGCAAGACGACGACGATCCGGCTGCTCAACACCCTGCTGCCCCTCCAGGAGGGCGAGGTCGAGGTCTTCGGCCGCAGCGTGCGCGCCGACGCCATGCAGGTGCGCCGCCTCATCGGGTACGTCCCGCAACAGCTGTCGATCGAGGGTGCCCTGACCGGGCGCGAGAACGTCGAGTGGTTCGCCCGCCTCTTCGACGTGCCCCGTCGTGAACGGGCCGCCCGGGTCGACGAGGTCCTCGACATGGTCGACCTGCTCCCCGACCAGCACCGCCTCGCCTCGACCTACTCCGGCGGCATGGTCCGCCGCCTCGAGCTGGCCCAGGCCCTCGTCAACCAGCCGGCCCTGCTCGTCCTCGACGAGCCGACCGTCGGGCTCGACCCGGTGGCGCGCGACAGCGTCTGGCAGCGCGTCGACCAGATGCAGCGCGAGCACGGCATGACCGTCGTCCTCACCACCCACTACATGGAGGAGGCCGACGCGCTCTGCGACCGCGTCGCCCTGATGCACCACGGCGCGCTGCGGGCCCTCGGGGCCCCCGACGACCTCAAGGCCGCGGCCGGTCCGGGCGCCAGCCTCGAGGACGTCTTCCGCCACCACACCGGCGACACCCTCGAGGACGAACAGAAGGGAGGGCTGCGCAGTGTCCGGACAGCTCGTCAAACCGCGCGCCGCCTCGGCTGAGCGGGTCCGCCGCACGGGCCCGCTCCTGCTGGTCTCGCGCATCGGCACGTTCTGCCTCGTCGAGCTGCAGAAGCTGCGCCACGACCGCACCGAGCTGCTGACCCGGGCCATCCAGCCGATCCTCTGGCTCGTCATCTTCGGCACGACGTTCAGCCGCATCCGGGCCATCCCGACCGGTGACGTGCCCTACCTCGACTTCCTGGCGCCGGGCGTCATCGCGCAGTCGGCCCTGTTCATCGCGATCTTCTACGGCATCCAGATCATCTGGGAGCGTGACGCCGGGGTGCTGACCAAGCTGCTCGTCACCCCGACACCCCGCGCCGCCCTCGTGGCCGGCAAGGCCTTCGCGGCCGGCGTGCGGTCGGTGGCCCAGGCCGCGATCGTCGTCGTCGTGGCCGCGCTGATGGGCGTCGGCATGACGTGGAACCCGGTGCGCCTGCTCGGGGTCGTCGTGGTCGTCATGCTCGGTGCCGCGTTCTTCTCGTGCCTGTCGCTGTCGATCGCGGGGGTCGCCCTCAAGCGCGACCGGCTCATGGGCATCGGGCAGGCGATCACGATGCCGCTCTTCTTCGCCTCGAACGCCCTCTACCCCATCGAGCTCATGCCGGACTGGCTCAAGGTCGTCAGCCACGTCAACCCGCTGACCTACGAGGTGTCGGCGCTTCGGGGCCTGCTGCTCGGCACGCCGACGAGCTACTGGCTCGACCTCGGCGTGCTCGTCGGCAGCGCTGTGGCCGGCATCGCGTGCGCGGCGGCGCTCATCGGGCGCCTGGCCCGCTGATCCACCCCTCGGCCACCCGCCCTTCACCGATCCGTCGGCCGGACGCGCCGAGTCCGTGCCGCACGGACTCGACACCGACCGTACGCTGTGCGCCGTGACCTTCCTGCGTGCGCTCTGGAGCCTGTTGCACGGGCGACGCTTCCGGCGACTCTTCGTCAGCCGGGTCACCTCCCAGGGTGCCGACGGCATCTTCCAGGTGGCCTTGGCGAGTCACGTCCTCTTCAACCCCGAGAAGGCGGCGGACGCGCGCAGCATCGCCCTCGCGTTCGCGACGGTGCTGCTCCCGTACAGCCTCCTCGGTCCGTTCGTGGGCGTGCTGCTCGACCGGTGGGACCGCCGCCGGGTCCTCGTCGTCAGCCAGGCCGTGCGTGCCGCGGCGATGCTCGGCGTCGCCTCGATCGTCACCGGCGCCGACACCGGTCCCCTCTTCTTCGGGCTCGTCCTGCTCGTCTTCTCCGTCAACCGGTTCATCCTCGCCGGGCTCGGCTCGGCCATCCCGCACGTGGTCGAACCGGACGAGCTCGTCAGCGCCAACTCGGTCGCACCGACGTGCGGCTCGCTCGCCTACCTGCTCGGCGGCGCCATCGGCACCGGCATCCGCGCCCTCGGCGGCTCCGACGTCGTCGTGGTCGCGCTCGGCGCGGCCGGGGCGCTCGTCGCGATGTGGGCGGCCTCCCGCCTGCCGAACGTCGGGCCCGACGACGTCAGCGACTCCCCGTCGCTCGGTCACGTCGCACGCTCGGTGGTCTCCGGGTTCCTCGAGGCCGTCCGCACCGGTCCGCGGCGCGCCCGCGTGCTGCTCGGGCTGGTCTTCCTGACGCGGCTGCCGTTCGGCTTCCTCCTGCTCCAGACGCTGCTGCTGTTCCGTGGCCCGTTCGAGCACGGGCACGGGGCGCTCGGATTCACGGTGGCGGCGGGCGCGTCGGCCCTCGGGTTCGCGTCGGCGGCCTTCGTGACCCCGTGGCTCGAGCCGCGGCTCACCGCCCTGCCGTTCATCGCCCGCGTCCTCGCCGTCGGCGCCCTGGTGTGTGGCCTGCTCGGGCCGTTCCTGCAGCCGTGGAGCATCGTCGCCGTCGCGTTCGCCGTGGCCCTCACCTCGCAGTGCGTCAAGATCACCGTCGACTCGCTCATGCAGGCGCACGTGCCCGACCACCTCCTGGGCCGGGCCTTCTCTGCCTACGACGTCGTCTACAACGCGGGCATGGTGGCGGCGGCGGCCCTCGGCGCGGTGCTGCTGCCCGAGTCGGGCCTCGCCTGGTGGCCCCTCATCGCCTTCGCGTGCCTCTACGCCGTCGCCGCCATGCTCGTCGGGCGCGCGTGGTCCGCCGCGGCGCGGCTCGACGAGGAGCGGCCACTAGGCTGACGCCCGTGCTCCCCCAGCTCACCGCGACCCGCTACGTCACGCCGCTCAAGGAAGGCGGGTCGCTGCCGGGGATCGTCGAGGCCGACGACGACGGCACGTACGTGCTGAAGTTCCGCGGGGCGGGCCAGGGGCTCAAGGTGCTCGTCGCCGAGGTCGTCGTCGCCGGGATCGCGCGGCTCGTCGATGTGCCGGTGCCCGACCTCGCCGTCGTGACCCTCGACCCGCGGATCGCCCGGTACGAGGCCGACGAGGAGGTGCAGGACCTGCTCACTGCGTCGGTGGGCACCAACCTCGGCGTCGACTTCCTGCCCGGCTCGCTCGGCTACGACGGGTCCCTGCCACCGGGCGCCGACCTCGCCGAGCGCATCCTGTGGCTCGACGCGCTGACCGCCAACGTCGACCGCACCTGGGCCAACCCGAACCTGCTCGTCTGGCACGGCCGCACGTGGGCCATCGACCACGGCGCCGCCCTCTACTTCCACCACTCGTGGCCCGGCCGCGCCCCCGACCCGGACCGTTTCGCCGCCCAGCCGTTCGACGCCTCGCGCCACGTGCTGCGCGAGGTGGCCGGCGACGTCGACGCCCGCCACGACGAGCTCGCCGCCCGCGTCACCCCCGACGCGGTGGCCGCGGTGCTCGCCGACGTGCCCGACGAGTGGCTCGAGGACACCCCGTTCCTCACCGGCCCGGCCGAGGTACGTGACGCCTACGCCCGGATGCTCGCGGCTCGCCTGGGCAACCCCGGCGCATGGCTGCCGACGGAGGCCGCGGCGTGAACGCCTACCAGTACGTCCTGCTGCGCCTCGTCCCCCGCGTCGACCGCGAGGAGTTCATCAACGTCGGCGTCGTCCTCTACAGCCAGGACGCCGACTTCCTCGACGCCGCCTGGGAGCTCGACGCCGCGCGCGCCGCGGCGCTCTGCCCGACGTGCGACCTCGACGGCGTGCGCGCCATGCTCGACCAGGTGCGAGCGGTGTGCCGGGGCGAGTCGGGCCGCGGCCGTCCCGTCCTCGACAGGCTCGGCCAGCGCTTCGGCTGGATCATCGCGCCACGCTCGACCGTCGTGCAGCCCGGACCGGTCCACGGCGGGCTGTGCCACGACCCCGCCGTCGAGCTCGACCGGCTCATGACGCGTCTCGTGCGCGCCTGAGCCGCAACGAGTTCCGCGTCAGGCCCGGGCGCGCGGCCGCAACGCCCACATCGCGACGGCGCTCGCGGCAGCGACGTTGAGCGAGTCGACACCGCCGGCCATCGGGATCCGCAGCGTCAGGTCGGCGTCGGCCACGGTGCGGTGCGACAGCCCGTCGCCCTCGGTGCCGACCACGAGGGCGAGGCGGCCCGGGGGCTCGGCCTCGAGGTCGTCGAGCGAGACCGAGTCGTCGGACAGGGCCATGGCCACGACCGTCAGCCCGGCGTCGTGCAGCAGGCCGATCCCCTGCGGCCACGGGTCGATGCGCGTCCACGGCACCTGGAACACGGTGCCCATGGAGACGCGGATCGACCTGCGGTACAGCGGATCCGCACATCGCGGGGTGACGAGAACGGCGTCGACGCCGAGCGCTGCGGCGCTCCTGAAGATCGCGCCGACGTTCGTGTGGTCGACGACGTCCTCGAGGACGATGACGCGACGCGCCTCGGCGACGAGGGACTCGGCGGACGGCAGTGCCGGGCGCTGCATGGCGGCCAGCGCACCCCGGTGCAGGTGGAACCCGGTGAGCTGCTCGATGACGTCGTGCTCGCCGAAGTACACCGGGATGCCCTCGGCCTCGGCGTCGGCCACGATGTCCGCGAGGTCGTCGAGCCACCGCCGCGCCATGAGGTAGGACCGCGGCCGGTGCCCGGCCCGCAGCGCCCGCCGGATCACCTTCTGGCTCTCGGCGATGTAGAGGCCCTTCTCGGGCTCGTGCCGGCGTCGCAGCACGACGTCGGTGAGGGACACGTAGTCGGCCAGGCGCGGGTCGGCGGGGTCGGAGATCTCGATCGGCACGGGAGCAGGCTAGGTCACGTGAACCAGAGGAGCCGCACCACGGCGACGACGCCGATGACGACGATGAGGGCCCGCAGTGCGTTCGGCGGGATGCGTCGGCCGATGCGCGCCCCGATGATGCCGCCGACGAAGGAGCCGGCCGCGATGAGCAGCACGATGAGCCAGTCGATGTGCTCGCGAGCGAAGAGGAGGAAGACCCCGGCCGCGACGAGGTTGACGATGAGCGCCAGCACGTTCTTGTAGCCGTTGAGCCGTTGCAGCGGCTCGCTGCTCAGGATGCTGAACAGGCCCATGAGCAGCACGCCCTGGGCGGCGCCGAAGTAACCGCCGTACATGCCGGCCACGAAGACGCCGGCGGCCATGACCGGTACGTGCCAGCGGGGGTCGCGGCCCGACACGATGCCCTCCTCGGCGGCGGCGCGTCGCCGCTGCAGCACCGGTCCGGCCAGGACGAGCACGACCGCGATGACGATGAGCACCGGGACGATGGCCTTGAAGGCCTCGGGAGGCAGCACGAGCAGCAGCCCGGCACCGACGACCGAGCCGAGGAAGGACAGCGGCATGAGGCGCCGCAGCGTCGGGCCGGCGCCGTGCAGCTCGTGGCGGTAGCCCCACGACCCCGTGATCCCGCCGGCGACGAGCCCGATGTTGTTCGACACGTTGGCCACGAGCGGGTTGACGCCGAAGAACAGCAGGGTCGGGAAGGTCAGCAGGGTGCCCGAGCCGACGATGGTGTTGATGATGCCGGCGCCGGTGCCGGCCAGCGCGACGGCGACGGCAGACCAGAACGACACCCGGCCACCCTACCGAGGGTGACCGGGTGTCTTCGTGCGGCGTCCGTCCACTGGCGACGCCGGACGCGTCACGGACGGGCGGGCGGCTCCTGACCGGGCTGACCGTGCTGCTGACCGGGCTGCTGACCGGGCTGCTGCGGGGCCTCGCCCGACGCCGGGGGCTGCGCAGCGGGCGGGGCGGGCGGGGCGGGCGAGACGGCAGGCGCGTCCTGCGTCGGAGTGGCCGGCGCGCTCGGCGGCGGCGGGAACTCGGCCGCGGTGTGGATCGGCGGCTGCTGGCGGCCGACGGGTGCGGCGTGCTCGGTGGACTCGGCACTCGCCTGGGCGGCCTGGCCGCGGGCCTCGGCGAGGGCCTTGGCCGGGTCCTCGAGGACGGTGGCGAGGAAGGCGTCGTCGACCTCCGGCTCGACCCAGCCCTCGTCGTCGCCGCCCTCGGGGCGCGCGTTGCCACCGAGGGCGTTCGAGATGCCCTTGAGCGCGTCGGTGACCTCGGACGGGATGATCCACATCTTGTTCGCGTCGCCCCGGGCGATCTGCGGCAGCACCTGCAGGTACTGGTAGGCGAGGAGGCGCTGGGTCGGCTTGCCGCGGTGGATGGCCGCGAAGACCTGCTGGATGGCGCG
>JAEWFB010000339.1 GCA_023389095.1 Actinomycetes bacterium | reverse complement strand
GACGAGGTCACCGACGCGCACCGCGCGCGAGTACCCGACCGACGCCTCCCAGGCGGTGCCGCTGCCGACCCGCCTGACCACCTCCTCGCGCATGCCCGAAGCCTAGGCAACTAGGCTGGGCCGCGGACCACGAGCGGACGTGGTGGAACTGGCAGACACGCAGGATTTAGGTTCCTGTGCTTCGGCGTGCGGGTTCAAGTCCCGCCGTCCGCACGACCGCGCGCACCGTGCGCGCCACCGACGAAGGAGACACCGTGAGCGACCGCCTCGAGCCGGGCGACAAGGCCCCGGCGTTCAGCCTGCCCGACGACACGGGGGCCGCGGTCGGCCTCGACGACTTCGCCGGCCGCAAGGTCATCGTCTACTTCTACCCGGCCGCGATGACGCCGGGCTGCACCAAGCAGGCCTGTGACTTCAGCGAGTCCATCGAGTCGCTGCGCAAGGACGGCTACGAGGTCGTCGGCATCTCCAAGGACGCCCCGGCCAAGCTCGCGAAGTTCCGCGAGCGCGACGCGCTGACCATCCCGCTGCTGTCCGACGAGGACCTGTCGGTGCACCGGGCCTACGGCGCCTACGGCGAGAAGAAGCTCTACGGCAAGACCGTCGAGGGCGTCCTGCGCTCGACCTTCGTCGTCGACACCGACGGCACCGTGAGCCACGCGCTCTACAACGTCAAGGCCACCGGCCACGTCGCCAAGCTGCGCCGCGACCTCGGCCTCGCCGACTAGAGTCGGGCCGGAACGGGAAAGGACCACGGCATGAGTGACACCGCACGGATCGAGCAGGACATCCAGGCCGCCCGGGCCCGCCTCGAGGGCACCGTCAACGAGCTCGCCTACCGCGCCCAGCCGCAGGTCATCGCGCAGCGCGGGCTCCAGGGCCTGCGGCTGCGTCTCGACGAGGCCACGCACACTCCTGACGGCGAGCTGCGCGTCGAGCGGGTCGCCGCCGTCGCCGCCGCGGTCGTCGTCGCGGTGGTCGTCGTCGGCCTGCTGCGCCGCCGGCGTCACTGAGTCCCAGGACCGCTCACGTGCCGAAGAAGGGCGCGGCGTCCGCCGCCGAGAAGCTGCCGATCCGGATGCTGCACGACCGCGTCCTCGTGTCCCTCGAGTCCGAGGGGGAGCGGCGCTCCGGTGGCGGCATCCTCATCCCCGCCACCGCGTCGGTCGGTCGACGCCTCGCGTGGGCGAGCGTCGTCGCGACCGGCGCGAACGTCCGCCAGGTGCAGCTCGGCGACCGCGTCCTCTTCGACCCCGAGGAGCGCGCCGAGGTCGAGCTGCACGGGCAGGACTACGTCCTGCTGCGCGAGCGCGACATCCACGCCGTGGCGGCCCAGCGCGTCGAGGACGGCCAGACCGGCCTCTACCTCTGAGCCGAGGCCTCAGTCCGGCTGCAGCTTGAGCCAGCGCAGCAGCCCCGGCCCGGGCCACACCGGCTTGGTCGGCAACGGCCAGCGCTTCGGGTCCGCGGCGTTGAGCAGGGCGTAGCGGTCGTAGCAGACCTGCTGCGACACGGGTCCGTAGAGGTCGGACGCCTCGCCCATCCACGCCTTCCGGTGCGAGGCCTGGTAGGCCGCCGGCATCGAGTCCCAGAGCGCCGCGTTGAACGCACGCACGGCGGCGTTGCGCCTGCCCGGACGGATCGCCTCGTCGTCGAGCGGGATGACGCCGGTGCCGAGGCCGGGGATGGCGGCGCCCGCGAAGTCGGCGGACCAGCCGCGGTACGCGAGCCGCCAGGCACGCGTCATCTCCTCGATGCCGACCTCGCCGACCTGGCCCTTGCGCGGCCAGTCGGTCGACCGGACGCGCCCCCCGCCGACCGAGAGCGCGATGTGGCCGTGCTTGCCGCCGGCCCAGTAGACCGGCGCGCCGGCCGGGGCCGCGGTGCCGGACCGGCGCTGCGTCGCGCGGTTCCACGCGGCGTTGGCGTCGGCGAGGCCGAACGAGTGCGGCGCCGCGATGCAGTTCCACACGAAGTTGCAGCACATGCCGGTCGGCAGGTAGGTCGTGAAGGCGCGGGCCTTGCCGACGCTGGCCTGCGGCCCGCGGATGACGACCGGGCCCCGGTCGGTGCCGCCGCCCTCGTCGCCGTCGTGGTCACCCGGCCCGCCCTCGTCGGACCAGGGCAGGTCCGGCTCGGTGACCCGTTCGCCCTGCTCGCCCCGGTCGAGGTCCTTGTCGAACCCGTGCGGCGCGGGCGCCTCGAACTCCTGAGACGTGTCGTTGCTCGTGCCCATCGTCGTTCCTCCTCCGGCATCCATCGTTGCCTCGGAGGGCCGGGCCCGTCCGGGTGATACACGAAGGTGCCCGAAATGTGCGGAAGGCCCCGGCCGGCGGATGCCGGACGGGGCCTTCGCCCACGCGAGCCTCAGCTGCGGACCATGCCCTTGGGCAGGCCGACCGCGGGGGAGGTCACCTTCTTCTTGACGTGCCCTCCACTGGTCTGGGAGGAGGTGAACACCTGGGTGTCGTTGGCCATCGTGCCGACCATGGCGGCGAAGGTCTTCGACATCCACGTGAGGACCGTCGGGTCGTTGTTGCCGAGGTTGTCGCACCACCGGAACGGGTTGTCGACGCATCC
>JAEWFB010000285.1 GCA_023389095.1 Actinomycetes bacterium | reverse complement strand
CACGTCCGACTGGAAGCGGCTGCGCGACTGGTCCCAGGCCATCGTCCGGATGTACGAGGTCTCGCCGTCGCCGCAGGCCCAGGCCGAGGCGCAGCGCGCGTGCACCGAGTTCGCCGCGTACGTCGAGACGCTCGCGGCCGAACGCGTCGAGAACCCGGGCGACGACCTGCTCACGGCGCTCGTCGAGGAGCGCGACGGCGGCGACCGCCTGTCGCGCCGCGAGCTCGTCGCCACGGTCGTCCTGCTCCTCAACGCCGGTCACGAGGCCAGCGTCAACGGCTTCGGCAACGGCCTGGCGTCCCTGCTCGCCGCTCCGGACGAGCTGGCGGCCACCGTCGGCTCGATCGACGACGACGCCGCGGTCGCCCGCCTCGTCGAGGAGGTGCTGCGCCACGACTCGCCGTTGCACCTGTTCGAGCGCACGGCCACCGCCGACGTCGAGCTGCACGGGGTGACGATCCGCGAGGGGCAGAAGGTCGCGGCGCTGCTCGGCGCCGCCAACCGCGACCCCGCCCTGTTCGCCGACCCCGACCGCTTCGACGCCTCGCGCGACCCCAACCCGCACCTGGCCTTCGGCGCGGGCATCCATTTCTGCCTCGGCGCCCCGTTGGCCCGGATGGAGCTGCAGATCTCGGTCCCCGCGCTGCTCCGGGGCCTCGGCCCGGTCCGCGTCGTCGAGCAGCATCGGCGCCCCACGTTCGTCCTGCGCGGGTACGAGCGACTCGTCGTCGAACGCGTCGACCAGGGCTGACCGACGCTCGCCGGCGATGGGTCGACCGTCTCGGCCCCCGATCGCGGGACCCGCGTGGTCGACTGGTGGGACCGACCCAGGAGGAACCCGTGAGCGAGCTGACCCCGTACATCTGCGTCGAGGACTCCCGCGCGGCGATCGAGTGGTACGCCCGCGTGCTGGGTGCCCGCGTCAGCGTCGACCCGGTGGTCATGGACGACGGTCGCGTCGGTCACTGTGAGCTCGAGGTCGACGGGGCGCGTTGGATGATGTCGGACGCCTTCGCGTCGGCGGGCGTCGCGCCCCCGGACCGGACGCGGGGCAACGCGGTGTCCCTGCACCTGACCGTCGCAGACTGCGACGCCGTGGCCGCGTCGGCCCGCGACGCCGGGGCGACGATCGACCGGGGCCCCGAGGACAGTCCGGGGCTCGGCCGCGTCGCCGTCCTCCACGACCCGTTCGGGCACCGGTGGTTCGTGCACCAGCCCGAGGCCTGAGGGCCTGCTACGGACGGTCGGCGTCCTTCGTCGGCCGTCCGCGCAGGAGGAGGAAGCCGCCGACCGCGAGCAGGACGCACGTGGCGACGATGGTGAGCAGCACCGGCACGATCGACGACGAGGAGGTATCCGCCGCCGGATCGGCCTGTTGCACATGGATGCTCGGCCCAGCCGTGGCGGTCGAGCCGTTGCGGCCGACCGTGGCGTGGAAGGAGAAGCTGCCGCTGACCGGGTGCCCGTCGTCGGACGTGACGCGGTAGGTGACCGTGTAGTCGCCGCCGGGGGCGCTGGCCGCCAGCTTCTGCCGCACGATCGACCCGTCGATCGCCGGGCTCCCCTCGGCGACGTTGCCCGTCGGGCCGGTCACGACCACCTGGGTGCCGACGGCGAGCGGCGGCTCCTCGAAGGTGAGCTCGACGGTGGCCGGCAGGGTGGCGACGACCGAGTGGTCGGCAGGGTTGGTGCGCACGAGGACGTCGTGGGCCGAGGCCACCGTCGGCGTCCCCACCACGCCGAGGACCACGCCGGCCGCGACGCCGAGAGCGAGCAGGAACGAGGGCACACGACGCATGCCGTTCAGGGTACGTCGCGGCCGTGGACCCGCTTCACCGCCCACCGGAAGCCGCCGAACCCGGCCGGGTCGACGAGCCGGGCCTCGGCGCTGGTGCGCTCGAGGGCCGCGAGGTAGCCGAGTGGGTCCTGGGTCGCGAGGGCGTGCGGCGGGACGGTCGCCGTGACGCCGAGCCGGCGCAGGATCTCGCGCTGGGTCGGGGTCTCGTCGGCATCGAGCGTGTCGACGGCGACGTGGGCCGTGACGTCGCACGACCCGTCGGGCAGCGGCGCGGTCAGGTGGCCCGACGCGTAGCCGACGAGGGTGCCGTGGGCCGGCCGGGCGTCGCGGGTGTGGGCGTAGTCGACGGCGACGAGCGTGCCGGAGCGGACCTGCCCGACCAGCCGCGACCACGCGCGGTCGCGGTCCAGGCCCACCTCGACGCGGTCGCCGGGCCTCGATGCCGGCCAGTGCGCCCGCGCCCAGTCCAGGTCGGCCCCGTCGAGGGGCCGGCCCAGGTGCTCCTGTCCGGTCGGCGGGTCGACGAGCACGACCCGCAGCACGCCCGACGCGTCGACCTCCGCCACCGTGCACGGCACGACGTCGAGCCACTCGTGCGCGACGACCAGGCAGTCCTCGAGGCCGTCGAGGTCCTCCGGCAGCGCGGCGCCGCCGGGGGAGCGCACCCACTCGATGCGCTCGTCGAGGCCTGCGGGCCGGTCGACGACGTCGACGGCGACGACGCGGACCGACGCGCCGGCGGCTGAGTCGTCGAGCGCGGCGCGCACGTGC
Organism: Actinomycetes bacterium; assembly: GCA_023389095.1. Lineage (GTDB taxonomy): Bacteria > Actinomycetota > Actinomycetes > Actinomycetales > Dermatophilaceae > Monashia. Next base: position 55 of record JAEWFB010000285.1, on the reverse strand, counting down.
GCCGCGAGCTCGCCGCGCCCGGCACCGACGTCGACGACCACGCGCACCGGGTGCT
>JAEWFB010000124.1 GCA_023389095.1 Actinomycetes bacterium | reverse complement strand
TCGGGGAGAAGCGGACGTTGCGCCTGCAGTGGGCGCCGTCCGCGGCCGTGGCCACCGGGCGGTCCCCAGGGGCCCCTGCCCCCCGGGCCGGGCCCCCAGCCGCCCCAGCCCTGGTCCCAGCCGGACTCGCGTCGGGTGTGTCGGTGTCCGTGCATCGGACTCTCCTTTCCATCGCGGCTCACGAACAGTCGCGATACGTTGACGATATATCGCGAACGGTCGGAAGGGAAGATGTGTTCCCGTCCGGGGCAGTCCACGAGGAAAACTGACCCGGACGTCCCGGTATCGGGACGTATCAGGGGCTCTGTCCGCGTCTCTGCAGGTCTAGGACCATCCGTAGACCGGGTGAGAGGCCGGTCGACGCGTCCGGAGACCTGCCCGGAGGCGCGCGAGAAACGCACGGAGAACACCCCGGATCGTCACCGGCTCGCCGTCGGAGATTTCTCATGGTTCGTTGAGGTATGCAGCAGGTTTGGTTACGGTTCGACGGTGGCGGAGTGACTTCTCCGCCGTGAGGAGGCTGTACGTGGCGACCAACCAGAGGAACGGTGCGGCAGACGGCAGGACGATGACGGCCGGCAGGCCTGCGCCGATCACGAGGAGGCCCGGTATGGGGGACGGTGCCGCGGCGCCGCTCGGGGAGAAGCGGACGTTGCGCCTGCAGTGGGCGCCGTCCGCGGCCCCGCGGATCCGGCGCGAGATCGTCGCCGACCTCGTCGCGCGCAACGTGACCCCTGAGGTCGTCGACGAGGCCGAGATCGTCGTGAGCGAGCTCGTCGCCAACGCCGTGCGCCATGCCCGGCCCCTGACCGACGGCGCCATCCGGATCCACTGGAAGGTCAAGAACAACGTCGTCGAGGTCGAGGTCTCCGACGGCGGCGGCCCGACCGTCCCGCGCCCGTCACCGCCCACGACCTGGGGTCCCGGCGGCCGCGGCCTGCGCATCGTGCGCTCCCTGGCCCACGAGTGGGGCGTCATCGACGACCCGAACGGCCGCACCGTCTGGGCCTCCCTCGGCGGGCCCTCCCGCCGCCGCTCGCACTGACCCGTCCGTCGGCATGACGCCGGCACCTGAGCTGCCCGATCCCGCCCTCGTCGTCCTCGTCGGGGCCTCCGGCTCCGGCAAGTCGACCTGGGCCGGTGCCCGCTACCGCGCCGCCGAGGTCGTCTCCTCGGATGCCCTGCGTGCCGTCGTCGGCAGCGGCGAGCACGACCTCGACGCGTCGGTCGACGCCTTCGCCGTGCTGGAGGCGGTGGTCGACGCCCGCCTCCGGCGCCGGCTCACGACCGTCGTCGACACCCTCGGCACCGACGCGTCCCGCCGCACCCGCTGGCTCGCGGCGGCCCGCGCCGCCGGGCTGCCCGCGGTGGCCGTCGTCCTCGACACCCCGGCTGCGCTGTGCCGCGACCGTAACCGCGCCCGCGAGCGGGCCGTGCCGGCGCGCGTCCTCACCGCCCAGCTCGCCGCCGTGGCGTCGGTCCGCGAGGCCCTCGTCGCGGAGGGCTGGGACGCCGTCCACGTCGTCACGCCCGACACCGAGGTGTCCCCGGCAGTCCCCGCCCACACGGTGGGGGAGCCCGCGGTCGGCGACGCGGGCCCTGGCCTGCACGGTGGCGTCGTGCTCCAGGTGTCGCGGTTCCCGGCCGACACCGACCTGCTCGACTGGCTGCGCGGGGTCGCGACCGCCGCCGAGGAGGCCGGGTTCGCGGGCCTGGCCCTCATGGACCACCTCATCCAGATCCCGCAGGTCGGGCGGGCCTGGGACCCGATCCCCGAACCGTGGGTGACGCTCGGGGCGCTCGCGGCGTCGACGGCGCGCCTGCACCTGGGAACGCTCGTCTCCCCGGTCACGTTCCGGCCGCCGGGGGTCACCGCCAAGGCGGCCGCGACGCTCGACGCGCTGACCGGCGGCCGCGCGTTCGTCGGCGTGGGCGCCGGGTGGTGGGAGCGAGAGCACGCCGCGTACGGCCTGCCGTTCCCGCCGCCGGGGCAGCGGGTCGACCTGCTCGAGGCCGGCCTCGAGACCATGCGGGCGCTCTGGGCTCCGGGCATGAAACCGTATGCCGGACGCCGCGTCTCGCTGCCCGAGACGACCCTCTACCCGCGGCCGGTGGGTGACCTGCCCGTCGTCGTCGGCGGGGGCGGCGACCGCACCCTGCGCGTCGCGGCCCGCCTCGGCGACGGCTGCAACGTGCGCTCCGACGCCGCGGGCCTCGTGAAGATCGCGCGCTACCTCGACCTCGTCGCGGCCTCCGGGGCCGACCGCGACGCCGCACTCGCCACCGTCCTCGACGTGCCCGTCGTCGGCGCCGACCGCGACGCCGCCTGGTCAGCCGTGGAGCGCCACCGCGGCCGCACCCCCGCCGCGACCTTCGCCGAGCGCCACCATGCCGGCACGCCGCAGGCCCACCGCGAGCGCCTGGCCCGGCTCACCGACGCCGGCGTCACCACCGTCTTCCTCGCCCCGCTCGACCTGCGCGGCACCGACGACGTGCTGGGTCTCGCCCCGCTCGCGACCGCTCTGACGTGAGGGCACGCGTGGTTGGCCACTAAGGTGGCGCGCATGGGTAAGGCTTCTCGTCGTCCGCGCGGCGCCCGCGCCGACCGCACCACTCGTCCCGCACCGGCTCCCTTCGTCGCCCGGCCCTTCGAGGGCCTGCCCGGCGAGACCGACTGGGTCGCGATGCGCGAGATCGTCCCGGCGGCCACGGCCACCGTGCGGTTCGCCGACGGCAAGGCCCCCGAGGGGTCGCCCGACGAGATCACCATCGCCACGGTGCTCCCGCTCGCGTGGCCCGGCCTGCACCGCGAGAACGGCGAGGTGCTCGTCGGCATCCAGTCCGGCAACGCCAGCGGCGACACGAGCCGCGACATCGCCCAGGCGATCGCGCTCGCCGTCGAGGCCGAGGCCGGCACCCCCGTGCAGACCCTTCCGGTCTCGTCGGTCGACACGGTCCGCCTGCAGGACCTCCTCGACCTCGACGCACCCTTCGAGATCGACCTCCACGACGGCTTCGACTTCTGGGTCGCCGAGGCCGAGCTCGACGCCGACGGCCAGGAGTCGCTCCAGCGTGCCAACGAGTCGGCCATCCCGACGGTCAAGCTCTCCGCCGCACCGTCGTGCTACTGGTGCCGCATCGGCGAGCGCACCTACGTGCGCTGGGTGCTGCCCTTCGACGAGGACACCGCCACCACCGCCCTGGCCCGCCTGCACGCGTCCGGCGACAGCCTCCTCGGCGGCGAGGGCCGGCTGCTCGGCTGCTTCCGCTCCAGCGGCCTGCTCATCCCCGTGTGGGAGGTCGACCCGTCGGCCGAGGCCGCCGTGTTCGAGGACGCCGTCGCGGCGATGAAGGAGCGCATCGACGCCGCAGCCGCCTCGACCGAGCCGCTGACGGCGGAGGAGCGGGGCGCCAAGGCCGGCCTGACGAACCGTCAGGTGACCCTCCGCTGAGCGCGTCACGGGCGGTCACCGCACGGCGACCTGCGGGCGAGCCTCCTGTCGTCGTCGTCATCCCGGCACGAGACGAGGCGGAGCGGATCGTCGAGACCATCCGCGGCGTGCGCACCATCCCCGGCGTCGTGTCGGTCGTCGTCGTCGACGACGGCTCGACCGACCGGACGGCCGTGCTGGCCGCCCAGGAGGGCGCCGAGGTCGTCAAGCTCGTTCGCAACCACGGCAAGGCCGACGCCATGATGAGCGGGCTCGGTCGCCTCGCCGGCCTGCGCCGCGTCGGACGCGTCGACGCCACGGCGTCGGTCCTCTTCGTCGACGCCGACCTCGAGGCGTCCGCGCAGGCGGTCGGCGCGCTCGTGGGGCCCGTCGCCCGCGGCGAGGCCGACCTCACCATCGCGACCCTGCCGGCGCAGCAGCAATCCGGTGGCGGGCACGGGCTGGTCGTGGGACTCGCGCGGCGGGGCATCGAGGAGCTGACCGGCTGGGAGCCGAAGCAGCCGCTGTCCGGGATGCGCTGCCTGTCACCGGCGGCCGTCGCCGCCGCGACCCCGTTCGCGCGCGGCTGGGGCGTCGAGGTCGGCATGACGATCGACGTCATCGACGCCGGGCTCACGGTCGTCGAGGTGCCGTGCGAGCTCTACCACCGCGTCACCGGCCACGACTGGCGCGCCCAGGTGCACCGGGCCGCGCAGTACCGCGACGTGGCCCTGGCGATCGGCGTCCGACGCCTCCGTCGCCGCCTCGGCACCGACTGAGACGGCCGACAACACCACGCGCCCCCATGACCGAACGAGTCGTTCGGTGCCGAACGCGGGGCTGAGCACCGAACGCATCGGTGCACTGGCTCGTCCGGCACCGAACGACTCGTTCGGTGCGCCGAGCCCGGGCGAGCGGAGCGAGCCCAGAGAACGCGGAGCGAGCCCAGATGGCTCAGATGTGGTGGCGGTCGCGGCGGCGGCGGACCGGGGCGTTGCGCGCCTCGATCGACAGGAAGTGCATGACCGCCGAGATGACGAGCGGCACCGTGAAGAGCGTCGCCACCGGTGGGATCGCCGCGCCGGAGTCGTTGGTGAGGAAGCCCAGGACGGCCATGACGATGATCGACCACAGGCCCCGGTGCAGTAGCGGGGCCTCCTCGAGAAGGCGACGCAGCGCGTCGGTCCCGAGCGCTCCCGGACGCGCCACGACGTACACCCCCAGCGCGGTGATGACGACGACGACGGCGAGCAGCACCGGCAGGTGGATCGCGAGGTCGACGTTGGCCCACAGCTTGCGCGTCACGACGTCCCAGGCGCCGCCGTCGATGACCGTCTGCAGGAACCGGCCGGGGTGCGAGCGCTCGGACTCCGGTCGGCGCCAGTCGAGGTAGGAGACTCCGCCGACGACGAGCCCGGCCACGACGAGCACGAGCACGACGTTGCGCAGCGACGTCTTCCAGCCGAGCACGCCCATGAGGAGGAAGCCGAGCGCCGGCACGAGGGCGATCGGGCCGCCGAAGTCGGCACCCCAGGCCGGCAGCACGTCGACGGCGAGCGCCGCGCCGCCGATGACGATGACGGCGAAGACCGCCAGGCGCGGGGCCTCCCGCCGCACGAGCGCGTGCGCCATCGCGGCGCAGAGCAGGAGCACGGCGGAGGCGTAGAGCGCGAACGCGACGTTGCCCATCCCGTAGAACCGGCCGCCGACGAGCGGCTGCAGGCCGAAGATCGACGAGATCTGCAGCCGCGAGCCGGTGATGAGG
>JAEWFB010000048.1 GCA_023389095.1 Actinomycetes bacterium | reverse complement strand
CGCGCCCCAGCCGGAGCGCGACGGCGAGCTGCGCGAGCCGCACCACCGGCCGGGCGGCCCGGTCCGGGCTGCGCAGCCGCCGGACCACCGCGTCGAGCTCCGGCGGTGGGTCCTGGCCACGCATGCCGGCTGTGGGCTCGGCCCCCTCGGCAGTGAGCACCTCGACGAGTCGATCCAGGGCGACGAGGGCCTCGGGTGAGACCGACGCGGCCGGTCGAGGCGTGCGCGCCGTGACGCGTCCGCGCTTGTCCGCGAGGCCGTCGTCCGGGGCCGCGGGCCGCGCCGAAGGTGCCGGGCTGGCCGAGGGTGCCGGCCGGACCGACGACGTGGAACCCGTTGCGGCTGAGAGCTCCTCGGGATTCATGCCTTGTCCTCCCCGGGCAGGCGGCCCGTGCCGAGCAGGTGCTCGGCGACGTCGGCGACCTTGCGGCGACTGTTGCGTGCCGTCGAGCGGAGCAGGTTGAACGCGTCGGGCTGCGAGAGTCCGTCGCGGCCCATGAGGTAGCCGACGCCCCGTTCGATGGGGGCGCGGTAGTCCAGGGCGTAGGACAGCTGGCTGGCCAGCTCGCCCGCGTGGTCGGCCGCGACCGCCGCCGACATCATCGTCTCGGCGACCTCGGCGAACTTCTCGAGGGCCACCAGTTGGGCGTGGTCCCAGTGGCCGGGACGCGCCCGGTAGAGGTTGAGGCTGCCGACGCAGACGCCCGCGAGATGGACCGGGACCCCGAGCACCGCGGCCACCCCGAGCCCCGCGAGCCGGCGACCGAGATCGGGCCATCGGGAGTCCAGGGTGACGTCGGTGGTGTCCACGGCGAGGTCGTGGGTGAAGGTGTCGATGCACGGACCCTGGCCGGTCTCGATCTGGGCCTGCTCGAGCAGGGTGCCGGGGCCGTCCGAGGCCGCCGTGTAGTGCAGGTCGCCGTCCTCGTCGGTGAGCATGAGGCCACTGCCGTCGACGTCGAAGAGCTGGTCGCACGCCTCGATGACGCGCTGGAGCGAAGGCCGCAGCGCGCTCGGGTCACCGCTCTGGTCGAGGCGGCGCAGGCTGGCGGTGAGGGCTGCCGGGTTGACACCGTTGCTCACCGCGGACCCACCGACCGGGTGGTGAGGCTCGTCCTCGCGCCGACCGCACGTCGAGGCAGCGAGGGGCAGCGACGGGCCCCGACGGCGCGCATGGGCATGTGTGTCTCCGATCCGGGGCACCACGCAGACACGTGGTGCGGGACCGCGGACACAAGGCGGTCGGGCAGAACTGGCTGGGCGCGTGGTGGGTGCGCCCGGCTCGAACCTAGACGATGGCCGACGAGCGAAGCAAACGAGCGCCGCCCCGCGTCACCGCGTGTCGCGCTCCCATGCAATCCACAGCCTTCGCAAGGCACCGGGGCCGACGCGGAAGGGGTACGGTCGAAGGGACGGCGTGGGGTCAGACCGCGGCCCGCCCCGTCCCCTCCTTCGAGGGACCCCTCGGCCACTCCGGCCGCAGCGAATGGATCTAGCCATGGACTCCGTGGTCTTCGACAGCACCGATCTCGATCGCATCGAGAGCTTCCTCAGCGGCGCCTACGCGCCGATGAAGATCGGCAGCACCACGACAGCACCCCATGCCCACATCGACCGCGTCGAGGGCCCGGCCGAGCTGAGCGTGGACCATCTCGACCTCGGCTTCGAGATGCTCTACGACGTCAATGCCCTCGGCAAGATCTGCCTGTGCACCATCGACTCGGGCACCGTCGAGGACCATCGCGTCGCCGGCTCGCGGCACGCCACCTCGTTCGGCCCGGGCGACGTGTTCAGCTTCTCACCCCCCGACCGCCCCTACCGCGGCCGCATCAACCGGGCCCGGTACAGCATCACGATGTTCGACCCCGCCCTGCTCGGCGAGGTCGCCGGCGGCCAGGGTGACGGCGCCCTGCCCGTGCGGCTGCTCGACCACCGACCCGTCACGACGCGCCGCGGCGAGGCCCTGCGGTCCGCCATCGACGACGCGGCCCGGACCCTGTCGGCGCACGACGGCACGCCGCTCGCCCGCGATGCCGCGGCCCGCGACCTCGCGGCCACGGTCCTGAGGACCTTCCCGACGACCGCCGACCGCGGCCCCACCGCGGCCGACCGGGACGACGCCATGGGCTCGGCGGCCCTGTCGCGTGCTCTCGACCTCGTCGAGGCGCGCGCCGACGAGCCCCTGACGCTGCCGGAGCTCGCGGCCGCCGCCGGCGTGACGCCCCGGGCCCTGCAACAGGCCTTCCGCCGGTACCTCGAGACCACCCCGTCCGAGTTCGTGCGCCGGGTGCGCCTCGACCGGGCCCACGCCGACCTCGCCAGCGGCGAGCGTGACGACGGCACCACCGTCACCGACGTCGCCATGCGGTGGGGCTTCTACCACCAGGGCCGCTTCGCCTCCGCGTACCGCCGGCGGTTCGGCGAAGCCCCGCACGAGACGCTCCGGAGCGGCCGGCCGACGCGTCACTGACGGGCGGGGTCCCTGCCGTCCGACGTGCGGCGAGGGTCGTTGCGGCCTGCCGCGTCGGCGCAACGGTCTCGCTCGTGGTGGGTCGATGAATCAGCGACCACGGCCCGGGGTACGCCGACTGCAGCGGCGTCGTCCGGATTCAGAAGCGCAGTCGGGGCGGCGTCGTTCGGTCCGACGCCGCTGACGGGCGGCGAGGACCCGCATCGGAGCCATCCCCTCGGGGTACGGGGGTGCACGACCGCAGGGGCCCGTCGAACTCCTGCACCGACGAGGAGGACGCCGTGGCCGCGACCGTGCCGTACGCCCCCGCAGAGCGGCACGACGTGAGGTCGGGGAGCCGATCGGATGTGGCCGGAGACCTCGCCGAGCCGTTCACCCCGGTCGTGCACGGATCATCGCTCGGGCACCTGACGGGCAGGCTGCGAGGGCTGGCACGCGAACGCGCCGGCGACGCTGCGGCCGGTCTCGAGCTGGGATCCCTCGTGCCCGAGGCATTCCCGCTACCGGGCGCCGGCAGCACGGCCACGCTGTGGGAGGCGTTGGCGTGCGTGGCGGCGGGCGACCTCACCGTGGCCCGGGCGCTCGAACCACACCTCGACGCCCGGGCGATCCTCGCCGAGGCCGAGGCTGCCGGTCACGACGTGCCGACCGTGCAGGACGGTGAGACCTGGGGTGTCTTCGCGGCCGAGGGACCGGGCGTGCGGCTGACCGCGCACTCGACCGGTGGGGGCACACGCCTCGTCGGCACCAAACCGTGGTGCTCTCTCGCCGGCACGCTGAGCCATGCGCTGGTGACGGCGTGGTGCGACGACGAGCGCCGACGCCTCTACGCCGTGGACCTGCGCAGCGGCGCGGCGCGCGTCGAGCCGATGGCGTGGGTGGCCCGAGGTCTTCGAGGTGTCCCCAGCGGGCCGGTCACCTTCGACGACGCCGGGGCCGTCCCCGTCGGCGAAACCGGCTGGTACCTCGAGCGGCCCGGCTTCGCCTGGGGCGGCATGGGGGTGGCGGCGGTGTGGTTCGGCGGCGCCTGCGCGGTGGCCGGGCGCCTGCTCGACCAGTGCCGTCGGCGCCCACCCGACCAGGTGGCGCTCATGCACCTCGGCGCGGTCGACTCCGCCCTCCACGCCGCGTCCGCCGTCCTGTCCGACGCCTCCCGCGCGGTCGACGCGGGGGTCGCCACCGGCGCAGACGGGGCACTCCTGGCGCTGCGCGTCCGGCGCGTCGTCGCGGACGCTGTCGAGGACGTCCTGGGCCACGCCGACCACGCGCTCGGGCCGGGCCCCCTCGCCCTCGAGGAGGAGCACGCCGCCCGGGTGGCCGACCTGCGCCTCTACGTGCGGCAGGAGCACGCCGAGCGCGACGCGGTTGCCCTGGGCCGGGCGCTCCTCGACGCCGCCGGCCCGGACGACCGCGGTGGCCGCCCGTGAGTGCCGCGGCCGTGACCTTCCGCCACGACGGTGCCGGCACCGACGAGGAGCACTGGCTGGCCTGCCCGCAGTGGCGGGCCCTGCCGACCCTCGACCTCTCGCACCACGACGCGCTCGTCGTCGTCGCCGCGCACCCGGACGACGAGACGCTCGGCGCCGGAGGGCTGCTGCGCCGTGCGGCGGCGGCCGGGATGCCGGTCACCGTGGTGCTGCTGAGCAACGGCGAGGCCTCGCACCCCGACTCGCCCACGTGGACTCCCGAGGCCCTGGCCCTCCAGCGCGAGGCCGAGACGCGCGCGGCGGTCGGCCTCCTCGCGGCCGACGCGAGCCTCGTGCCGTGCGGACTGCCCGACGGCCGGCTCGCCGAGCATGTCGACGCCGGCGTGGCCGCCATCGTCGAGGCGATCGGCGCAGCGGGCTCCCGCACCCTCGTGGCCGCGCCCTGGCGCGGGGACGCCCACCCCGACCACGAGGCCGCCGGGCGCGCTGCGAGCATCGCCGCACAGCGCACCGACGCCCAGGCCGTCGAATACCCGATCTGGTTGTGGCACTGGGGAACCGCCGACTCGCTGCCGTGGGCCGATGCCCTCGCGCTACCGCTCGACGCCGTGACTCGCCGCTCGAAGTCGCAGGCCCTCGCCGTGCACCGCACCCAGCTGTCGCGGCTGTCGGACCAGCCGGGCGACGAGCAGCTGCTGGCGGCAGGGTTCGTCGCCCACTTCCTGCGCCACCACGAGACCTTCCTCTCCAGCGCGGCGGAGCCCGACGTCGCCCTCGACGAGCTGCACCGCGTCGAGGCCGACCCGTGGCGCACCGACAGCGACTGGTACGAGCAGCGCAAGCGCGCAGTGACGCTCGCGGCCCTCCCGAGGCAACGTTTCTCCCGCGCTCTCGAGGTCGGGTGCTCCGTCGGGGCGCTGGCCGCCGACCTCGCCACTCGCTGTGAGGCGTTGGTGGCGATCGACGCGAGCGCCAGGGCCGTGGAGCGCGCCCGCACCCGGCTGGGCCACGTGGACCACGTCGAGGTGCGCCACGTGGACGCCCTCGACGTCCACGCCGGAGGGCCGTTCGACCTCGTCGTCGTGTCGGAGGTCGGCTACTTCCTCAGCCCGGGGCGGCTGCGCGAGCTGTGCCGTCGCGTCGAGGAGGGGCTGACCTCCGACGGCGTCGTGCTGCTGTGCCACTGGCGCCACCACGTCGTCGGCTGGCCCCTCGACGGGCCGGCCGTGCACGACCTCTGGCGCACCGCCACCGGGCTCGACGTGCTCGTCGAGCACGCGGAGCCCGACTTCCTCCTCACCGTCCTCGGGCCGAGGACCACCCACCCCACCGGTGCCGCACCCGGCTCCGGCGACCCCGAAGGGAGCCGCTCGTGACGCGGACCACCATCGCCACACCGCGCCCCGAGGCGCTCACCCACGTCGCCGTCGTCGTCCCGGCCCGCAACGAGGAACGGCTCCTCGGAGCCTGCCTGTCGGCCCTGAGCCGCGCCACGCGTTCCCTCGCCCGGGAACGCCCCGACGTCGGGGTCGCCGTGGTCGTGGCCCTCGACGCGTGCACCGACCGAACGGCGCGGGTGGCCGCCGCGTATCCCTCGGTCCGCGTCGTCACGACGAGTGGCGGCGTGGGCCGCGCCCGCGCCGCGGGCGTGGAGGGTGCGGTCCGCCTGATCCGGTGCCACGACGCGGCGGCCGGCGACCGCGTGTGGGTGGCCTGCACCGACGCCGACAGCCGCGTCCCGGAGGACTGGCTGGCGGTGCACGTGGGCCTGGCCGAGGCGGGCGCGGACGCGGTCGTCGGCACGGTCGAGCCGGACGACCGGCTCGACCCGCCCGTCCTGGCACAGTGGGTGCGCGCCCACGACCTCGCCGACGGTCACCGCCACGTGCACGGGGCGAACCTCGGCGTCCGGCTCTCCACCTACCGCGCGGCAGGCGGCTTCCGTTCCCTGCTGGCCCACGAGGACGTCGCGCTCGTCGAGGCCGTGCGTCGGGTCGGCGGGCGGGTCGAGGCGACGGCGGCCGGACGCGTCGTCACCTCCTCGCGCGACACGGGCCGCGCGCCGGAGGGGTTCGCGCACTACCTGCGCGAGCTGCGCCTCGCCACGCCCTGGCATCCCCTCGTCGACCTGGGCTGACCGACGGGGCCCGCCGGGCGCGTCGGCGGGGCCGTGGTCCCCGGGTCGGGAGACTCAGTCCTGGCCGCCGGGTCCCCCGCCCTCGCGGAAGCGGACGGCTCGCTCGGCTGCCGCACGCTCGTCGTCGTCCATGGCTCGGGTGTCGCGCGGCTCGGCGAAGGGCTCGACGTGCTCGGGCAGGCCACCGGCGATGGCTCGGCTGCGGTCCAGCTCGGCGTTGACCTCGGCCCCGAGCAGCAGCGCGATGTTCGTCAGCCAGAGCCAGACGAGGAAGACGACGACACCGGCCAGGGAACCGTAGGTCTTGTTGTACGACGCGAAGTAGGTGACGTAGAGCGCGAAGAGCGCCGACACGACGAGCCAGGCGACCACCGCGATGATGCCTCCGGGGCTCACCCAGCGCACGCCGCCCTGGCGGGCGTTGGGGCTGGCCCAGAACAGCACGGCGAGCAGCACCGACAGCAGGACGAGCAGCACCGGCCACTTGGCGATGTTCCACACCAGCACCGCCGTGTCGCCCGCGCCGACGAGGTCGCCGACCTGGTGGGCCACCGGGCCCGAGACCACGACGATGACCGCCGCCAGGACGAGCACGACGACGGCCAGCAGGGTGACCCCCAGGCGGATGGGGGCCGTCTTCCAGATCGGCCGGCCCTCGGGCACGTCGTAGACGACGTTGGCGGCGCGCATGAACGCCGAGACGTAGCCGGACGCCGACCACAGGGCCACGAGGATGCCGAGGACGGCCCCGATGCCGGCGCCGGTCCGGTTCGCCTGGGCCTGGTGCACGAGCTGGGCCACCAGCTGGGCGCTCGAGCCCGGGGCGAGCGACTGCGTCTGCTGCACGACGCGGTTCGCGACGTCGGGCCCGGCCAGTCCCATGGCGGCCACGAGCACGACGAGCGCCGGCGCGAGCGCGAGCAGCCCGTAGTACGTGAGGGCGGCGGCGAGGTCGGTGAGCCGGTCACGGCGGAACTCCCGGCGGGCACGGGCGAAGACCGCGCGGAGCGACTCCCTGGGCAGGTCGCCGGGAGCCGCGGGCTCCCCAGGTCGGGCGGATCGGGAGGACTCCGTGGCCCCGGTGGTGGCGGAGGTGGCGGTGGTCCCGGTGGTGCCGGTGGTGCCGGTGGTGCCGGTGGTGCCGGTGGTCACGCTGGCGCCGGTGGTCACGTTGGCGCGGGAGGGGGTGGCTGCGTCGTCGGTTGCCATGCCGTTGGCGTACCCGGTGGCGCCGGATTCGCACGGCCGTCCGCGCCGGCACCACCCCGTCCGAGCCGAAGGAGCGGGGGTTAGGGTCGAGAGCACGGCCGGATCCCGCGCCCGTCGCGGAGCCCTCCGGAGAGGTCGACGGACGGTGCCCGATGAGCAGTGACGACAGCGAACCCGCGCTGGCAGAGGTGGGACGCCAGTTCGCCGACCTCCGCGCGGCCCTCACCACAGACGACGGTTCGGGCCTCGACGCCGACCGCGTCGTGCGCTTCGCGGCTCGGTCGCTGCCGCACACCCACCACTGCGCCCTGACGCTCCTGCGCGCGGGCGCCCGACCCCGGACGCTGGGCGCGACCGACGACCTGCCCGAACGCGTCGACGCCCTCCAGTACGACGAGGGCGAGGGGCCGTGCCTCGACGCCTCCGAGGGGGACTCCGTCGTGTCCTCGGGAGACCTGGCCGCCGACGAGCGATGGCTCGCCTTCGGGCCGCGGTGCGTCGCGGACACCGGCGTGCGCAGCATGCTGTCGGTGCGACTCACCCTCGGGGGCGATGACCGGGCCGCCATCAACTTCTACTCGACGGCGGTCGACGCCTTCACCGAGAAGGACGTCCACCTCGCCTCGGTCATCGCGCCCTTCGCCGCGCTCGCGGTGGAGCAGCGCCTTCGCGCCGACGACTCCGACAACCTTCACGCCGCCCTCACGAGCAGCCGTCAGATCGGCACCGCCATCGGCATCATCATGGCGCGTCGGCTCGTCACGTCCTCGGAGGCGTTCGAGCTGCTCCGCGAGGCGAGCCAGAACCTCAACCGCAAGCTGCGCGACGTCGCGGCCGTGGTCGAGGAGACCGGCATCCTCCCGACGGCCACCCCCGCTCCGGCAGCACCGGAGGGCGATGAGGCGACCGCCAAAGACCCGCCGGCGGCGGCGGGGTCGGTGGGCGGTGAGGGTGGGCTCCGGTGACCGGCGGCCACCATCCTCGTCAGCGGGTCAGGCGCCGACGGGCGCGCCCTGACGCCCGACCTCAGGACCGCCCCCGGCGAGGAGCGGCTCGGACCGACCACCGAGGGCGACGACCGAGCCCGAGCGGGGTCGCGCCGGCAGGTGGCTCCAACGCCACCCGACGTCCTGGCCGGGCACGAGCACCGCGCCCTCGAGGGCCAGCCGCGCGCAGGTCAGCGCGAGCAGGCCGACGACGACCATCTCCCCCGGGCACCGATGACCCGTCTCCGGCCGTCCGCCGCCCTGCGGGACGAACGTCTCGCCCCACTCGGCCCCGGTGCCGATGAACCGGTCCGGCTCGAACGTGTTGGGGTCGGGCCAGGTCTCGGGGTCGTGGTCGGTGGCCATGACGTCGAGCAGCACGCGACGGCCCACCGGGATGGGACAGCCCTCGAACTCGGTGTCGCGGATCGTGATCGCGGCCAGGGCGGGCACGAAGGGGTAGAGGCGGCGCACCTCCTGGGCGAAGGCGACGGCGAGCGGGCCCCCGACCGCGGTGCCGCGTTCGTCGGCCTCCTGCGCCAGCCGCTCGCGCCACTGCGGGTTGAGGTCGAGCGCGATGGCCGCGAACGAGGCGAACCGGGCCACGGCCACGGTCGGGCGCAGCACGTTGAGCAGCTCGACGCCCGCGGTGTGCGCGTCGAGCAGGGTGCCGTCGGCGTTGCGGTGCGTGGCGATGCGCCCCAGGACCGAGCCCTCGGGCGTCGGCCGGCTCCCGTCGCGCACCTCCCGCACGAGTCGGGCGGCCCACCGGTCGCAGACGACGCGGGCCCGCCACGCCCGCAGGTACGGGCGCACCGGCGTCGCGAAGTCCTCGACGATGGTGGCCATGTCGCCCGCCCGGCGGGCCTCGACGTCGGCCGGGACGTCGAGGCCGGCCCAGCGGATGACGGCGCGGCCGTAGACGCGCGTCGTCGCGGGATAGACGACGCCCGAGCCCTCCACGCGCCACCGGTCGAGCTCGTCGCGCAGGAGGTCGTCCGCCAGGCGGTGCAGCCCGGCGACGCGGGTCTGGTCCATGAGCAGGTCGACGAACATGGCCTTGCGGTGCTCGTGCTGCTCGCCGTCGAGGCCGTGGACGGCGCCGCGGCCGAACAGCGGTCGCGCGACGGCGGCCGGCATCGCCCGGTCGCGTTTCACCACCGACTGGTCGTAGAAGAGGCGGACCCCGGCCGCGCCGCCGATGACCGTGGCCCGGCGGCCCAGCAGGCGCACGCCGGTCCCGTAGCGGGCGTGCCGCTCGCCGATGGCGGCGCCCCTCCGGCGCGCCCAGGCCGTGAAGACGTAACCGCGGCGCAGCAGGTCGATGGTCTGGTCGAACCGCATGGCATCCCTTTCGTCGCTCAGCCGTGCACTACCCGGCAGGGCCCGGTTGAACCCGACGCCAGGGTGTCGACGAGCGCGCGCCGGCCGGCTGCCGTCCGGGACGGTCAACGGGCGTAGGGGCTCTGCCTGGCCTTCTCGACGAGCAGGGCGAGCCGGTCCAGCGCCTCCCGGTTGCGCAGGTCGAGCGCGAGGTCGCGCACCGGCTTCGGTACGAGGGCGGCCAGGCCGCGCGTCGCGTCCTCCTCCATCGTCACGAGAGTGCCGTCGCCGTCCGGCTGGCAGGTGATGCGGACGATGCCCTCCCCCGTGGGCCACGCCCGGACCGTCAGCTCGAGCAGGCTCGGCCGCTCGCAGCGCCGGACGGTCGTGACGTCGTCGATGAGCAACGGCCAGGCGCCGACCGAGTGGTGGATCTCCGAACCGACCTCGGGCCACGTCTCCGTCACGTCGCGGATCCGTGAGGCGCCGACGACCCACTGGCTGTAGTTCCAGCCGTGCGAGAGCACGTCGAAGACGGCGTCGGGCGGACGGTCGATGGTGCGCGTGGTCGTGCTCATGGTCGCCTCCGGAGGGATCGGACGGGGTGGCGGACGCGGTCGTGCCAGAGCGCCGCCCGGGCGGCGTTGGCACCGCAGGCGCCGTGGACGCCCCCGCCGGGGTGCGCGGAGGCGGAGCCGAGGAACAGGCCGGTCACCGGCGTCTCGGCGCGGCCGGACCCGGCGACGGGACGGAAGACGAGCTGCTGGTGCAGGGCCGCGGTGCCGCCGTTGAGGGCCCCACCGACGAGGTTGCGGTTGCGCGACTCGAGCTCCCGGGGGCCGAGGACGCGTCGGGCCCGGATGCGCCCGCGGAAGCCCGGCGCGCGGTCCTCCAGCCGTGCCTCGACGCGGTCGGCGATGGCGTCGAGGTCGGCGGCGTCCCACGTGCCGCGCACGGTGGCGACGCCGGATCCCGCGGCTGCGTCGCCTCGAACCCGTTGCGGCACATGGGTGTAGGCCCACAGTGCCTCACCGCCGTCGGGCACGCGGCTCGGGTCGGCGGCGCCCATCTGGCCGACGAGGAGGAAGGGCCGGTCGGGGACGAGCCCGGTGGTGACCTGCCCACCGGTGAGGGTCATCTCGTCGAGCGAGTCGGCGACGTGCACCGTGCCGGGCGCCTTGTCCGGCGCGCTGCGCCACGGCACCGGCCCGTCGAGCGCCCAGTCGACCTTGACCGTCGAGGGGTCCCACGCGAACCCGGCCATGCGGCGTCGGAGCCGCGCGGGCAGGTGCTCCCAGGCGACGAGTCCGCCGTAGAGCGCCGGCGCGGAGACGTCCGCCACGACGGCGCGCCGAGCCACCAGCTCGCGCGAAGGCGTCTGCACGGCGACGGCGCGGCCGCCCTCGACACGGATGCGTTCGGCCCGTTCGCCGAGGCAGAGCGTGCCGCCCTTCGACTCGAGCCGGCGGAGCATGGCCGTCGACAGGGTGCCGGCCCCGCCCCGCGGGACGGGGAAGCCGACGCTCTGACCGAGCATCACGAGCAGCAGGCCCATGGCCGCCGAGCCGGGCGCCTCCATGCCGATGTCGGCGTGCGTCGCGTTGCCGGCCACGAGCAGGCGGGCCGCGTCGCCACGGA
>JAEWFB010000043.1 GCA_023389095.1 Actinomycetes bacterium | reverse complement strand
GGATGTCGGCACTCGCGTCGCTCGCGAACCGGACCGTGCGGCCGTCCTTGTAGACCGGCTGGATCTCGGGGCTGCCGGGGTCGCGGTGGTCGCTGAACTCGCGGAACAGGGTGTTGAAGTTGGGCGGCCCGACGAAGACCGTGCCGGAGGTCCGGTTGCGCAGGTCGAACTCGCCGCTGAAGGCGGTCTCGCCCCCGAACGACCCGAGGCTCTCCCCCGCGACGTAGAGCCGAGGGCGGTGGCCCTGCGGGAGGCCGAGCCAGTGCTCGTAGACCGCGTCGAACAGGGCGCGCCCGGCCTCTCGTGCCTTGGACTGGTCGACGAGGTAGGAGATCCACGACGGCAGGTAGGAGTACTGCATCGCGACCGCCGCCGAGTCGCCGCTGAGGTACTCGAAGCTGTCGATGAGGGCCGGGTCCACCCAGCCGCTGCCGGTCGTCGTGACGACGACGAGGTCCTTCCGGTCGAACCCGCCGGCCCGCGCGAGGTCCTGGACCGCGAGCTCTGCCCGGGTCTCGGCGTCCCCGGCCGACTCGAGCCCTGCGTAGGCCCGGATGGGCTCCTTGGCCGGGTGGTGCACCACAGCCTCGATCTGGCTCGCCGACGGGCCGGAGGCGGCGAACGTGCGACCCTCGCGACCCAGGCTGTCCCACGGCACGAGCGACCCCGGACCGCCCGACCGCAGGGCCGTGGTCGGCTGGGCCACCCCTTCCTCGGTGATCCCGTTGCGGACGGAGAACGTCTCGTCCGCGACCGTCCGCAGCCCGTCGAGCAGCAGGCCGGTGACGAGCAGGTAGACCACGGACGCGGCGAGGGCCCAGCCGATGACGTGGGCCGCGCGCGGGCCGATCCAGCGCTCGAGCAGCCGGGCTGCCCGGCGGTAGAGCGCACGCACGCCGCGGCCGGCCGCGACCAGCAGGCCGAACAGGACGAGCGCGACGAGCGGCGAGAGGACGACCAGGGCGATGTCGTACTCGGCGATCCCCATGATGCGCCGGATCTCGGACTGCCAGTACTGGCCGAGGCCGAAGGCGACCGCGAGCAGGAGGCCGCCCACGACGAGCGAGCGCCGCCACGAGCCCGGTCGCGGCTCGCGGGCCTGCCGGTCCGCGAAGGCCCGCCAGACCCACGCTGCGGTCACTCCGAGCCCGTAGCCGATGGCGCCGGTGATGCCGCAGACGATGCCCTGCAGCAGACCGCCCCGTGGCAGCAGCGACGGCGTGTACGACAGCGCTGCGAAGACGACCGCGCCCCAGCAGCCCGGAAGGGTGAGGTGGGCCCACGGCACCACGCGGTCCAGGGCGCCGGTGGGACGCGTCCTCGGTGTCGACAGGGCGGATGCACCCGTGACCGACACCTGCTCATCCGGTTCTGCCTGGCGCACCACGGCGACCTCCTGCACGTCGACCTCGCTCGGTCCACCAAGCTAGGTCCACCGCGCGAACGGCGCATCGGCACACAAGGATGAGGTGTCGGGCCCCGGGCCGAGGACGGTCAGCGGGTCGGCGGGTTGCCCAGCAGGCCGGTGAGCACGTCGGTCGCCGTGTCGGTCCCCGCGTCGTCGACGTCGAGGTGCCAGACGAGGCGCACCGCCCCCGGCCCGACCGCGTACGTGCGCACCCCCGCGTCGAGCCCGGCCGCGACGAACGCGGCCGACGTCCACCCGGCAGCGGCGACGTCGACGATAACGATGTTCGTCTCGACGGTCGCGAGGTCGACCGACCCGGGTGCCGCCTCGGCCATCGCCTCGGCGGTCCGACGGGCTCGGGCGTGGTCGTCGGCGAGCCGCTCGACGTTGTGCTCGAGTGCGAACAGCCCTGCGGCAGCGAGGATGCCGGCCTGGCGCATGCCGCCACCGAAGCGCTTGCGCCAGATCCGCGACTCGGCCATGGCGTCGGCCGACCCGACGAGCACGCTGCCCACGGGCGCGCCGAGACCCTTGCTCAGGCACACCGACACGGTGTCGAACTCGCGGGCGTAGTCGGCCACCGGGACCCCTGACGCGACGTGGGCGTTGAAGAGGCGTGCGCCGTCGAGGTGCATCGCGACGCCGCGCTCGCGGGTCAGGGCCCGAGCGGTACGGATCTGCTCGAGGGACTGCACGGTGCCGCCGCCGAAGTTGTGCGTGTTCTCGACGACGAGCAGCGCGCTGTTGACCTGGTAGGGCCCGGCCCCGGTGACCATGAGGGCGGTCGGGTCCTCGGCCCGGAACCGGCCACGCTCGGACACCCACGTGCGCGACGTGACGCCCGAGAGCACCGCCGCCGCCCCGAGCTCGGCCCGCACGACGTGCGCGAGCGAGTCGGCGACGAGCTCCTCGCCCGGGCGCACGTGCAGCCGGATGCCGAGCTGGTTGGCCATCGAGCCCGACGGCGTGAAGAGCGCCGCCTCGTGGCCGAGCAGGCCGGCCACGCGCTCCTCGAGCGCGCGCAGCGTCGGGTCCTCGCCGAAGACGTCGTCGCCGACCTCGGCCGCGGCCATGGCGGCCCGCATCGCCTCGCTCGGACGCGTCAGGGTGTCGCTGAGCAGGTCGGCGCGCAGGGCCGCGACGGTCGAGGTCACCTCAGGCCTGGCTGAGCATCTCGGCGACGAGGAACGCCAGCTCCAGCGACTGCTGGTGGTTCAGGCGCGGGTCGCACACCGACTCGTAGCGCTTCTCGAGGTCGGTGTCGATGATCTTCTCCGCACCACCGAGGCACTCGGTGACGTCGTTGCCGGTCAGCTCGACGTGGATGCCGCCGGGCACCGTGCCGAGCGACTGGTGCACCTCGAAGAAGCCGCGGACCTCCTCGACGATGTCCTCGAAGTCGCGCGTCTTGTAGCCGGTCGAGCTCTCGAAGGTGTTGCCGTGCATCGGGTCGCAGATCCACGTCACCGTGGCACCCGAGGCGGTCACCTTGTCGACGATCGCCGGCAGGGCGTCGCGGATCGTGCCCGCGCCCATGCGGGTGATGAACGTCAGGCGTCCGGGCGTCCGGTTCGGGTCGACCTTGTCGATGAGGCGCAGCACCTCGTCGATGTCCGCCTTGGGCCCGAGCTTGACGCCGATCGGGTTGCTGATGCGCGAGACGAAGTCGACGTGCGCGCCGTCGAGCTGACGGGTGCGCTCGCCGACCCAGACGAAGTGACCCGAGGTGTCGTAGAGACGGCCCGACCGGGAGTCGATGCGGGTCAGTGGGCGCTCGTAGTCGAGCAGCAGCGCCTCGTGCGCCGCGAAGAACTCGACGGTGCGCATCGCGTCGAAGTCGGCGCCGCAGGCGGCCATGAAGCGCATCGCCTTGTCGATGTCCTTGGCGAGCTTCTCGTAGCGCTGGTTGGCCGAGTTGGCGACGAAGCCGCGGTTCCAGTCGTGGACGTGGCGCAGGTCGGCGAAGCCGCCGGTCGTGAAGGCGCGCACGAGGTTCAGCGTCGCCGAGCTCGCGTGGTAGGCGCGGACGAGCCGCTGCGGGTCGGGGATGCGAGCCGTCTCGTGGAAGGCGAAGTCGTTGACCATGTCGCCGCGGAAGGCGGGCAGGGTGACGCCCTCGCGGGTCTCGACGCCGGACGAGCGCGGCTTGGCGTACTGCCCGGCCATCCGGCCGACCTTGACGACCGGCACCGACGCGCCGTAGGTCAGGACGGCGGCCATCTGCAGGATCGTCTTGATGCGGTCGCGGATGTTGTCGGCGGTGGCCGACGCGAACGTCTCGGCGCAGTCGCCGCCCTGCAGCACGAAGGCCTCGCCGACGGCGGCCGAGGCCATCCGGGCGGTGAGGATGTCGCACTCGCCGGCGAAGACGAGCGGCGGATACGACGCGAGGGTCTCGATCACCTCGGCGAGCGCAGCCGTGTCGGGCCACGAGGGCTGCTGCCCGGCCTCGAGCTCGGTTGCTGCCGCCGTGAGGGCGGCGAGGGCCTCGGACCCGTTCGCGGGTTCGAGACCGACATCGGCGGTGACGGTCCTC
>JAEWFB010000041.1 GCA_023389095.1 Actinomycetes bacterium | reverse complement strand
GCGCGGCGAGGTCGCCGGGCTGTGCGTCACCGCCGGCGACCTTGCGGTTCAAGGCGTCCCACTCGTCGTAGAGACGCTGCAGCTCGGGGCCGAAGGCGACGTCGAAGCTCTGGTTCGGGCGGCGGCGGGCGTAGAGCCAGCGCAGCACCGGCGGCTCCATGACCTCGAGCGCGTCGTTCGGGATCGGCACGCCGCCCTTGGACGAGCTCATCTTGGCCATGCCGGCGATGCCGACGAACGCGTACATCGGGCCGATCGGACGCTCCCAGCCGAAGACCGGCGCGAGGTCCTTGCCGACGACGAAGCTGCTGCCGGGGCTCTGGTGGTCGACGCCGGACGGCTCGAAGAGCACGCCCTCATAGCCCCACCGCATCGGCCAGTCGACCTTCCAGACGAGCTTGCCGTCGGTGAAGGTGTCGAGGTTGACCGTCTCCTCGTGGCCGCACCTCGTGCACGTGTAGGCGAGCTCGTGCGAGTCGTCGTCGTAGGCGGTGACCGTGGTGAAGTCGGTGTGGCAGACGCTGCAGTACGGCTTGAACGGGAAGTAGCCCGCGGTGCCCTCGCTGCCGTCGTCCTCGCCCGCGGCGCCCGAGCCACGCTCGGCCTCGGTGGCGGCGGCCGCCTGCTCGTCGGTGAGCTTCGCGGCCTTGGGGTCCTGCCGCCTGCCCTTGCCCGACGCCTTCTGGCGCGCGTCGGCCTCCGCCTCGAGGGTGCGGTACTGGTCGAGCACCTTGTCGATCGCGGCCCGCTCACGCATCGCGAGGAGCACCTGCTCGCGGTAGGCGCCGGCGCGGTACTGCTCGGTCTGGCTGATCTCGCGCACCTCGATGCCGGTGGCGGCCATCGCCTCGAGCAGCGGTGCCTTGAAGTGGTCGGCCCACGTGGCGTGCGGCGAGCCGGCCGGCGCGGGCACCGACGTCAGCGGCCGGCCGATGTACTGCTCCCACGACTCGTCGACGCCCTCGAGGCGCTGGGGGACGCGGCGGAACCGGTCGAAGTCGTCCCAGGACAGGATGTGCTCGCACGGGATCCCGCGACGCTTGATCTCGTCGGCGACGAGGTGTGGCGTGATGAGCTCGCGGAAGTTGCCGAGGTGGATCGGGCCCGACGGGCTGATGCCCGACGCGCAGACGATCTTCTCGATGCCGCGGTGCTTCGCCTCGGCGATGACGTCGTCGGCCAGACGCGTCACCCAGTCGAGCGGTTCGGGAACGGCGGTCGCGGCCGTGTCACTCATGGAAGTCCTTCGGGTTCAAGCAGTTTCGGGGGTTGCCTTCGGTCGTCAGCTCGCGACGCTGGGCTTGAGCGGGAAGCGCTCGATGATCTCGGCGCGGCCCGGGCCGACGCCGATCGCGGAGACCCGCGCCCCGATGAGTTCCTCGACGCGCAGCACGTACTTCTGCGCGTTCTCCGGCAGCTCCTCGAAGGTGCGGCAGTGGGTGATGTCCTCCCACCAGCCGGGCATCTCCTCGTAGATCGGGGTCGCGTGGTGGAAGTCGCTCTGGCTGACCGGCATCTCGTCGTGGCGGACGCCGTCGACGTCGTAGGCGACGCAGATCGGGACCTTCTCGAGGCCGGTGAGCACGTCGAGCTTGGTGACGACGAAGTCGGTGACGCCGTTGATGCGCTGGGCGTACCGGCCGATGACGACGTCGAGCCAGCCGCAGCGACGCGGACGCCCGGTGGTGACGCCGTACTCCGCGCCGGTCTTGCGCAGGAACTCGCCCATGTCGTCGTTCAGCTCGGTGGGGAACGGACCCTCGCCGACGCGCGTCGTGTAGGCCTTGAGGATCGCGATGACCGAGTCGATGCGCGTCGGGGGAACGCCCGAGCCGGTGCACGCGCCGCCCGAGGTGGCGTTGCTCGACGTGACGTAGGGGTAGGTGCCGTGGTCGACGTCGAGGAGCGTGGCCTGGCCCGCCTCGAAGAGGACGGTCTCGCCGCGGTCGAGGGCCTGCACGAGCTCGAGGGCGGTGTCGGTGACCATCGGCGCGAGCCGCTCGGCGTACGAACGCAGCTCGGTGACGACCTCGTCGACGTCGGCGGCGCGCGTGTTGTAGATCTTGGCGAGCACCTGGTTCTTGACGGCGAGGGCCGCCTCGACCTTCTGGCGCAGGATGCCCTCGTCGTAGAGGTCCTGGACGCGGATGCCGATGCGGCTCATCTTGTCGGCGTACGTCGGGCCGATGCCGCGCCCGGTGGTGCCGATGCGACGGCTGCCGAGGAAGCGCTCGGTGACCTTGTCGAGGGTCCGGTTGTACGGCGGGATGACGTGCGCGTTGGCGCTGACCTTGAGCTTGCTCGTGTCGACGCCACGGCCGTCGAGGCCGTCGAGCTCCTCGAAGAGCACGCCGAGGTCGACGACGACACCGTTGCCGATGACCGGGGTGCAGTTCGGCGACAGGATGCCGGAGGGCAGCAGGTGCAGCGCGTACTTCTCGCGCTTGCCGTCCTTCTCGATGACGACGGTGTGGCCGGCGTTGTTGCCGCCGTTGAACTTGACGACGTAGTCGACGCTGCTGCCGAGCAGGTCGGTCGCCTTGCCCTTGCCCTCGTCGCCCCACTGCGCTCCCACGAGCACGATCGCCGGCATCGGTCTGCCTTCCCTTGGTGGTCCGAACCAACGGCAAGGTTATCGGTTCGTGACGCCTGCCCCGGACGCCGTCCGGCACCGGGCCCGTGCTCGGGTACCCGGCGTGGGTTCGGTCGGCCGACATGTCGCCGGACCGAACCCGGTTCAAGCGCCTCGCCTCGAACCGTGACGCACCACCGCAGCGCGCCGGATGGCCGCCTCGACGAGGGCCTGCACCCGCGCCGGATGCTGCAGATCGGCCCACGTGATCCGGACGACCTCCCAGCCGAGTGCGCGGATCCGATCCTCGCGGCGCTTCTCGTCCCACAGGTCCTGGGCCGCGGCGTACTTCGAGCGACCGTCGAACTCCACGAGCACCTTGGTGCCCACGATTCCGAGATCGGCCCGATAGCCACGCCCGCCGGGCGTGAACGGCTCGGAACCGGGAACGGCGAACTGCGGGACCGTGCGATGGCCGAGGTGGTGCAGCACCCATGCCGTCACGGTCTCGCCCGGTGACTCGTGGCGCGCATCGCACCTGGGCAGCGCGGCCCGGGCCCGCTCGATGCCCGGACGCCGCCCGATCACCTCGACGGCGAGCCGCAGCTCCTCGACGGTGACGCGGCCCTCGCGCAGGGCCGCGTCGGCCGGGACGAGGAATGAGCACGGGTGGTCCAGCCCGGCGAGCGCGACGGCCACGGCGGGATGGACGGAACGTCCCGTCCTCGGCAGCCGCCCGGCCTCGGGATGGTCGAGCGCGGGGCGGACGATGAGGTCGGCCTTGCGGTGCGCCTTGGTGCGGCTCGCGCCGGTGGGGCCGGTGCGCATCAGGTGCGCCACCGCCCAGTCCGGTTCGTAGGTGGGCAGGCCGAGCAGGAGCAGGGACGACGGGTCGCTGGCCACGGCCCGGTCCGCATACTGCTGGAGCAGGGCGGCGAGCCTCAGCCGGTGGCAGTCTCGCTCGTCGGTGGGAGCTCGGCTGGAGAACCAGCCGTGGTGCAGCCGGTGCACCTGCCCGTCCCGGATGAGGCGCCGCAGCTCGGGGCGGTCGATGCCGACGGCGAGCGCGCGGGACAGAGGAAAGACATCGTCGTGGGCGATGAGCGACAGCTGCATGGTCCGACCGTCGCGGCTCCTGACAGCAGTTGTCAGCAGCCGACGCGCGGCTGTGGACAGGGCATGCACCCCCGGGCGGGGGTGGGGACATCGGTTCGGTCCGGCGATCCGGCTCCGGTCGCCCGACAGGTCGCCGGACCGAAGCAGGATCCGGCCGGCCGGCACGCATCGAGGTGCCGGCCGGCGTCACACGTCAGGCGACGGGCTGCTGCAGCTCGATGACCCAGTTCTCGGGGTCGTCCATCTCCGACCGGTGGTAGATCTCGCGGCACGGCCCGGCGAAGGACAGCCCGCGCGCCTCGACCTCGCGCGAGAGCGTCTGCCAGGCCTCCCCGATGTCGCCGAGCGGGCCGCGCAGGGTCGTGACGAGCGCCCGCGGCTCGGCCGGCAGCTCGGAAAGCTCGAGGCCCGCGGCGGCGGCCTCGACCTGCCCGACGTCAGGCGCGACCGGATAGGCCGCGGCGGCGACCATGGACTCGCCGTCCATCGTGTAGTGGCCGATCGACGGCCCCGTGGGATCGAGGCCGGCCGCGTGGACGGCGTGGTCGACCTGGCCGAACAGGGGGCCGACGACCTCGCCGACCTGCTGGCCCTCCGACACACGTCCGGACAGCTGGACGACGCGGACCGCGGGCAGCGCCTGCTCGGTGTAGGGGTCGAGCGCGACTGACGGTGACATGGCGTTCTCCTTCTCGATCATCCGGAGACGGTGCTCGACCTGCTCGAGAC
>JAEWFB010000600.1 GCA_023389095.1 Actinomycetes bacterium | reverse complement strand
GCGACGTTGCTGGCGGCCTCGGGCAACGAGATGCTGGCGGCGCTGGCGGGGGTGGTCGGTGAGGTGCTGGCGGGGCGCACGCACCATGACCTGATGCCGGCGACGCCGAACCCGGTGGCGGTGCGGCTGCACGGGGACGTGGCCGAGGCCGTCCGGTCCGGCGACCGCGCAGCCGCTGCGAGGGCTGCCCGATCGGTCTGCGGCGCCTGCGTCGCCGCCCACCGGGCGCGGCCGGCGTCCTGACCCGCCGCGCGAGGGCATCCCGACGCCCACCCCGCGTGCGAGCGCGTCCGAGAGGTCCTGGTCGGGAACTCCCTCCACGGCGCTCCCGACCAGGACGATGCCGCCATACCCATTTCGCCCGGAATGTCGCGTTCGGCCGCGCGAGAGAGTCCACGGCCGCGGCGCGCCACGAGGACGAAGTCGTCCCGGTCAGGCTCCCGGCGTCAGCGGCGGGGATCGATCATCGTCATGCCCGCGACCGTCGCGCGGTCGAAACCCGGGAGCAGCGCGGCGGCCTCGTCGAGCCCGACCGTCCGCTCGACCAGGCGTTCGGGAGCCAGCACGCCGTGTTCGACGAGCCGCATCATGCCGGGGTAGTCGCGTGCCGCCATGCCGTGGCTGCCGAGCAGGTCGAGCTCCCAGGCGATGACGCGCGCCATCGGCACGCGTGGGTGCCCCTCGACCGGCGGCAGCAGACCCACCTGCACGTGGCGCCCCCGACGCCGGAGGCTGAGGACGGCGTCCGCGCACGTCTGCTCGCTGCCGACGGCGTCGACCGCGACGTGGCTGCCGCCGCCGGTGAGGTCGGCGACGGCCGACGGGACGTCGGTGGTATCGGTCCCGCCGGCGAGCAGCGTGTGCTCGGCCCCGAGCGCGGCCGCCGCGGCGAGGGCCTCGGGGTTGCGGTCCACCGCGACCACCCGGGCGCCGAGCGCCCGGGCGATCATGACGCTGCTGAGGCCCACGCCGCCGGCGCCGACGACCGTGACCCACTCGCCCTCGGCCACGCCGGCTCGCGCGGCCAGCGCCCGGTACGCGGTGGCGAAGCGGCAGCCGAGGGCGGCCGCCGCCGCGAAGCCGACGCTCTCCGGCAGGGCCACGAGGTTCGTGTCGGCCGCGTGCAGCGCGACGTACTCGGCGAACGAGCCCCAGTGGGTGAAGCCCGGCTGCTCCTGGTCGGGGCAGACCTGGGCCTGGCCGGCTCGGCACCACTCACACCGGCCGCACCCGCAGACGAACGGCACGGTCACGCGGTCGCCGACCCGCCAGCGCCCGACCTCACGACCCACCTCGCGGACGACCCCGGCGAGCTCGTGACCCGGAACGTGGGGGAAGACGATGTCGTCGTGCCCGGCCCAGGCGTGCCAGTCGCTGCGGCACAACCCGGTCGCCACGACCTCGACGACCACGCCGGAGTCGGGGGCGACCGGCTCGGGCACCTCCCGCACCTCAGGGCGGGCTCCCACGGCATCGACGACCATCGCGCGCATCGCGTCATCATGGCAGCGCCGCCCCGTGGCGGCCGGCCCGGCCCCGTCGGCGCGGCCTCCCGCGCGACGAGCTCCTGCGGTGCGTATCCTCACCGGGTGCGCGGCCGGTACCAGGGGTGATGATGACGCGAGGAACCCGGCCGCGGGGGGCCAGCACGCCACGGCGGGTCGCCGGCTCGACCGGCTCGACCGGCTCCAGGCCTCGCTCCGGTGGCAGGTCGCCGGCCCGCCGGAGGGTCGCGCCGGAACGGGTGCGGCCCTGGCTCAGATCGGCCCCCGTCGCCGGACTCGTGCTCGGGGCGGCCTTCTTCGGCGTCTCGTGGCTGGTGGGCCACGGGGCACGCCAGCCCGTCGACCAACCGGCCACGGGTTCGCTCGTCGAGATCGTCGACACCTCCGGCCTGACGGCCCCCGCAGCTCGCACGAGCACCGACGGCGCGTCACGCACCGGCCTGCGCCGCGGCGGGAAGGGCGGCGCCGTTGTGGTGCAGCCGGATCCGGCTTGGGTCTCGCGCATCGCGGCACGCACCGGCATCCCGGTCGTGGCGACGCGCGCGTACGGGCGGGCCTCCATCCTCGCGGCCTCCGACCTCCCGGGGTGCCACGTCGGATGGACCACGCTGGCGGCGATCGGGCAGGTCGAGTCGGCCCACGGCACGATCGGTGGTGCGCGGCTGCTGAGGAGCGGGCGCAGCTCGAAGCCCATCGTCGGGCCGGCGCTCGACGGCCGGGGCGGCGTCGCGGCCCTGCGCTCCGACCCGGACGGCGTGCGCCTGCACGGGGATGCGACGTGGGACCACGCCGTGGGTCCGATGCAGTTCCTCACCAGCTCGTGGCAGCGGTTCGGTGCCGACGCGGACGGCGACGGCGTCGCGGACCCCACCGACATCGACGACGCGGCATGGGCCGCGGCACGGCACCTGTGCTCCGGCGGGCTCGACCTGCGCGACGGACGCTCGTGGACCCGGGCCGTCCTGGGGTACAACGCCTCCGACGCCTACGTCCGGCGCGTGCTCGACACGGCAGAGGGCTACGCCCGCGCCGCCGAGCGAGGGTGACGCACCGGGGTCGCGACGGCCCGCCGCTCCCCGACGCGTGCGACGGCGCCGTCGGAGAACCGCCGATCGAGGCCGTTCGATGTCCGCCCCCATGACATGACCTGTCCGGTCGGGTGTCCGAACCGGACAGGCTCGCGCCTCGCCTTGTGACCTGTCCCCGCGCGCTCCTAGCGTGGCGCGCGCCGGACCGCCCCCGAGGTCCGGGTAGAAGGAGCGACGACGATGTCCGATCCCATGACCGCGAGGAAGTGGGCTGTCCTGGCCACTGCCCTCGGGCTTCTCGCCGGCGGCTCTGCCGCGACCGCGCGAGCCGACGGCCACCCGGCCGTGCCGCCCCAGCACCGCCAGGTGCTGCCCCTGACCCAGTATGTCGACCCGTTCATCGGCACGGCGGTGTCGGCGACCAGCGGCTACGCCGGCAACGACAACCCCGGCGCCAAGGTGCCCTTCGGCTTCACGAACTTCGGGCCCGACATGCCCCGGACCAACTTCAACGGGTCGGGCGGCTACCTCAACCCACCCGGTGCCACGACCGGGCGCATCAACTTCTTCAGCCTCACCCACCTCAACGGGGTCGGCTGCCCCGGCCAGGGCGCCGTGGGGATGATGCCCGCCTCGACCCCGACGCCGGTCGCCTCGGCCACCGGCGTCCCCGCCGGTGTCGGCTTCCACACGAGCACCGAGTCGGCCAGGCCCGGGTACTACGGCGTGACGATGGACAACCGGGTCAAGGTCGAGCTGACGGCGACGACCCGCACCGGCATGGCGCAGCTGGGCTACCCGGACGCCGGCTCGGGCTACTTCTCCATCGACACGCGCCTCAACGGCAACAGCAACCGCCGCACCGAGGCCGGCAAGATCACCCCGGACCACGTGTCCCTCTCCGTCAGCGACGACGGTCGCGTCCTGTCCGGCCAGTCGGTCGCCCCGGCCTTCTGCACGCCGTACGGCACGCCGTACAACTCGCCGGTGTACTTCTACGCCGAGATGGACCGGCCGCTGACCACGACGGCCGAGAGCGGCGTCAACACGGTCAAGGACGGCGCGGCGCTGCTGCACTACGACCTGCCGGCGACGGACCCCACGCTGCGGATGCGCGTCGGGATCTCTGCGGTCAGCGTGGCCAATGCGAAGCTCAACCTGCACACCGAGAACGCAAGGCCGGCTTCGAGCAGACCCGCCAGGCTGCCGACTCCGCCTGGAACACGCGGCTCAACACGATCCAGGTCGACCGCGCGGCCGACCCGGGCCGGCTGACGACGGCGCAGCGCGACAAGCTCGTGAAGTTCTACACCGCGCTCTACCACGTGTTCGGTTCTCCCACGGTCTACTCCGACGTCAACGGCGACTTCCGCAGCATGCGGGCACAGCGGCCGTTCGCAACCGGCGTCGACACGACGGGAAGTGTCGAGCAGCGCGACGTCGCCAACGTCGCCGACTACACCTACACCCGACCCGACGGGTCCAAGGGCGGCTACGGCACGCACTACAGCAGCTTCTCGCTGTGGGACACCTACCGCTCCCAGGCCCAGCTGCTCGCCCTGCTGGCTCCCAAGGAGTCGAGCGAGATGATGCAGTCGATGGTGGTCGACGCCCAGCAGTGCGGCGCGTTCCCGCACTGGGTCGACGCGAGCGACGACTCCACGCCGATGGCCGGCGACAACGCCCTGCCGGTCCTGGCCGGCGCCTACTCCTTCGGCGCCAAGGACTTCGACGTGACCACCGCAGCACGCCTGGTCAAGCAGTCGGTCTTCGACCCGACGAGCTCGTGCAACGCCAACAAGAGCATGAGCAACGCCGAGCAGTACCTGCGCGACGGCTACTACCCGAGCCCCGAGTGGTCCTCGAGCAACATCGAGCGCTGGAACAGCGACCGGGCCGCTGCCGCGTTCCTCGCCGAGGTCCCCGCATCGGTGCGGAGCAACCCGCGCGTCGCGGTCACGCAGGCCGACCTCACGACGCTCAACGAGCGGACCGGGTGGTGGCGCAACATCTTCGACCCGGCCACCAAGCAGATCGCGACCCGTGAGGCCCCGACGACGCCCGGCACGCCGGGAGCGCTCGAGCCGGGCACGTTCCACGAGTCCACCGAGCCGAACTACTTCTGGTCGTTCGGGTACGCGTGGTCCGACCTCATCACCGCGATCGGCGGCAAGGACCAGGCCGTCGAACGGCTCAACCGGCTCTTCTCCGTGGACTCCTCGCTGTCGACGACGCCGACGATGCAGCAGCTCAACGGCGGACAGGACTCGCAGACCTACTACATGGGCAACGAGATGAGCTTCAACGCGCCGTGGGCCTACAACTGGGCCGGAGCCCCGGCCTCGAGCCAGTACGTCGTGCAGAAGCTCATGGACGTGACGTTCGGTACCGGTCGCGACGGCCTGCCCGGCAACGACGACATGGGTGCCCTGTCCAGCTGGTACGTGTTCGCGGCCCTCGGCATGTACCCGACGGTCGGGTCATCCTCCGGGCTGGCGCTGTCGACGCCGCAGTTCCCCGCTGCGACGGTCTGGCTCAAGAACCAGGGCGTGCGCCTCCTCACCGACGGCGACGCGGCCAGCAGCCCGTTCATCGCCGGCATGACGGTCGACGGCAGGACGCACGCGAGCTCGTGGCTGCCGCTGCGCGACATCCGGAACGGCGCCGACCTCGGCTACACGCTGGCGACCCGACCCACGTCGTGGGCCGCCGCGGAGGCCCAGACGCCGCCCTCGGGTGCGGACGCCGACTACACCAAGGCGACCGCGGCCGCGAAGGGACGCTGACCGACGGCGTCGCCCGTCGGCTCGCTCGTCAGTCGGCTCGTCGCGAGCTCGTCACCGCGCACCCTGCGCCTGGTCGCTCACCAGGCGCAGGGTGCGCAGTGCCGGGTCGGCTGCGTAGGCGATCCGCACGCCGGCCCGGCGGGCCGCGGCGAGGGCCTCGAGCGTCTCTGCCGTGACGCGCTCCCCGGGGGCGAGCACCGGGATGCCGGGCGGGTACGGCGCGACGAGCTCGGCGCTGACCCGGCCGACGGCGTGCTCGAGCGGCACCGTCTGCGTGCCGGCGAAGAACGCCCGCCGCGGGGGCATGACCCCGACCGGCTCGACGCGGTAGGCGGCAGGGCCCGTCACGGGGCGGGGGTCGCCGCGGTGTCGGGCGAGCGAGGCGGTGACGGCGTCGGCCAGCGCGGTGAGCGTGGCGGTGGTGTCGGCGAGCGAGACCACCGCGACGAGGACGTCACGGTCGGCCGACTCGACCGGCAGCCCGGCGACGAGGAGGTCCTGCTCGACGGCGTTGCCGTCGGCGCCGGTGCCGGACAGCACGAGGGTGAGCTTGAGGGGGTCGACGTGCGGGCCGTCGAGGACGACGAGACCCTCGACGTCCCGGAGCCGGTCGCGGGCCTGACGGGTCGCCCCGATCGCCTCACCGAGGAGCGCCTCGCCGTCGCGCTCCAGCAGGGCACGGGCCGCGTCGGTGCTCGCGAGGATCGCACCCGCCGGGCTCGTCGTCGCCGTCGCCTCGACGCCGGCGTCGAGGCGTGCCGCGTCGATGCGTCCGGTGCGCGCGAGGACGAGGGCCGCCTGGCTCCACGCCGGAAGCGTCTTGTGCGCACTGACGACCATGGCGTCGGCACCGAGCTGGAGCGCGTGCCGCGGGAGGTCCGGGTGGAAGCCGAAGTGCGCGGCCCAGGCGGCGTCGACGACGAGCGGCACGCCGTGCTCGTGCGCCGCCTCGGCCAGGCCGGCGACGTCGCCGACGGTGCCGACGTAGGACGGGTCGCCGACGAAGACCGCTCGTGCGTCGGGATGCCCGGCCAGCGCGCGCCGCACCGACGCCGGCGCGACGCCCAGGGGCAGCCCGGTGGCCGCGTCGACCTCAGGTCGCACCCACACCGGCCGGAGACCGGCGAGCACGAGCCCGAGCAGGAGCGAGCGGTGCAGGGTCCGGCTCACGACGACCTCGTCGCCGTCGCCGGCCACCGCGAGCGCGACGGCCTGGTTCGCGTGCGTCGCGCCGCCCGTCGAGAACCGGCAGACGTCCGCGCCCCACAGCCGGGCGGCGCGCGACTCCGCCTCGGAGAGCACCCCGCCGGTCAGCTTCATCGTGTCGAGGCCGGCGTAGAGCGGGACGTCACCGGCGACGACGTCACCGACGAGGTCGGCGCGCTGCTTGTGGCCCGGGATCGTGAACGGCGTCGGCGGGCGCTCCCGGAAGCGCAGCCAGGCGTCGAGGAGCGGTGCGTCGCCCCGGAGGTCGCGCGGGTCAGTCGGCATCGGGCCTCCAGTCACGCAGCACCGCGACCAGTGCGCTCGCCAGTGCCCGCACCTGGCGCAGGTCGACCCACTCGTCGACCGCGTGCAGCCCTCCGCCGGACGGTCCGCAGACCAGCGTCGGGCACACCTGCTGCCACAGGGGTGCCTCCATCCAGTAGGGAGCCTCGAAGGTCGGCCCGGTGCCGAGCCGCGCTCCGAGCCGCCGCGCCAGCCGGGCCGCGGGCCCGTCGGCGTCGAGGCGCCAGCCGTCGCGGTGGGCCACGAGCTCGGTCTCGGCGTGCCACTCGGGCTCGAGCAGCGCGCGCACCCGGTCGAGGGCGTCCGCACTCGACTGCTCGGGGGTCGTGCGCACCTCGACGAGGCACTCGGCGCGGTCGGGGACGACGAAGGCCGACGTGCCGCCGTGCGCGAGCGTCACCATGAGGTCGCCGCCGGCTGCCCGGACGCCCGGCGCGCGGGTGTCGACGGCGTGGAGCAGGCGGCCGAGGTGGGTGACCGCGTTGACGCCCAGCTCGGCCTGCGAGCTGTGCGCCGCGCGTCCGGGGAACGTGACGCGCACGACGGCGAAACCGCGCAGCGACCGGCACAGGGCGTTGTCGGTGGGCTCGGCGACGAGGCAGGCGTCGGGCCGCACGCCGAGGTCGGGGAGGGCGGCGATGACCGCCTGGCTGCCGAGGCTGGCGTCCTCCTCGTCGGCGACGAGGGCCAGCACCGGACGCACGGGCGCACCGGTGGCGACGAGGTGCTCGGCGGCGGCCACCACCGCGGCGATGCCACCCTTCATGTCCGCGGCACCGCGGCCGTGCAGCCGGTCGCCCTCGATGCGTGGCGTGAAGGGGGCCGGCATGCCGGCAACCCCGACGGTGTCGAGGTGACCGTTGAGCACGACCGTGGGGCGGCCCGCCGGACCGGGCGGCACGGCCACGAGGCTCGGACGGCCGGCCGTCCCCCCGGCCGGCACCACCGTCGTGGCGAACCCGGCGGCGGTCAGGCGGGCGTCGAGGTGCCCGACGATGCCGACCTCTCCGGCGGCGCCGGGCACGAGCGTCGGGTTGACGCTGTCGATCGAGACCAGCTCGGACAACAGCTGAACGGCCGTGAGGTCCACGTCTGTCATGGGCTGAGACTAGGGAGTCGGCGGGCGCTGGGGCTCCACGCTCGCCGGGCCGGATCCCACCGGGCGCACCTAGGCTGGGCGCGTGGGACAAATCGGGCCGTCGACGCCGACCGCCGGCGACCGGGCGGGCCGCCAGGGTGCCTGGCTCTTCCTCGTGGCCGGGGCGCTCGCCGTGCTCGCCATCGGGCTCGGCTCGCCGCGCCCGGGCGTGCTCGTCGGGGTCGCCGTCACCGACCTCGTGGCGGCGGCGCTGTGCCTGTGGCTGCCCTGGGGCCGCTGGCCGGTGACCCGGATCGCCTGGCTGTCGCTCGTCGCGTTCGTCGTGCTCGGGGTGTCGACGTGGGCCTTCGGCGGCCAGCCCGGCGGCACCATCCCGTTCTACGTGCTCACCTTCGCCTGGCTCGGCCTGCACCAGCCGCCCCGGCTGGTCGTGTGGGCCGCGGCGCCCGCCGCGGTGTCGTACGTCGCCGGACTGGCCGCCGCCGGTGCCGCGCCCGAGGTCCTCGGGGGCAGCGTCGTGCTCGTGCCCGTCCTCGTCGCCGTCGGGTACGTCATCGCGCAGTCGATGCACGACCTGCGCCAGAGCCAGCTGCGGCTCCAGTCCCAGGAGCAGTGGCGGGCGGCGATGACGGCGACGCTGGCGCACGACGTCCGCTCGCCGCTCACCTCGATCACCGGAGCGCTCGAGCTGATCGCCGACGACCCTGGCACCCCGCCCAGGCTCGCGCCCCTCGTCGAGGCGGCCGGCCGTCAGGCCGAACGCCTCAACCGCCTCGCCGGAGACCTGCTCGACGTCGAACGCATCGACCAGGGCCGCCTGCGGCTGGACCGGACCGAGGTCGACGTCCACGCCCTCGCGGACCGGGTGGCCGAGCTGACCGACCCGCGCCAGGTCCGCGTCGAGGTCCCGGCGGGCCTGACGGTCGTCGCGGACCGCGGGCGCCTCGAGCAGATCCTCGTGAACCTGACGAACAACGCCGTGCGCCACGGGGCCGGTCCGGTGGTGCTGGGGGCCGAGCGCGAGCCCGGTGCCGTCGTGCTGTCCGTGCGCGACCACGGCTCCGGCGTGCCCCCGGAGGCGCGGTCCCGGCTGTTCACCCGGCTCGCGGACGGCCGGCCGGGCACCGACTCGGTGGGCCTCGGCCTCTGGATCGTCCGGATGCTGACCGAGGCGCACGGCGGCTCGGTGTCCCAGGAGAACGCGAGCCCAGGTGCGGTCTTCCGGGTGCGCCTGCCCCAACCGGGGCCGCCGGCGGGGCCCGCGGGCGCGGCGTCGGGTGACTCCACGGCGCGCGGACGCTAGGGGTGGGGGGCCGGCGTCCGGCTAGTGCACCGTGGCGTCCCAGAGGAGCAGCGCTCCCGTGTGGAGCAGCTCGACGAGGAACCCGAGCAGGCCCGCCAGCATCGCAACGGCGATGACGAGGGGAAGGTAGTACCCCACGGGTTCCCGACGACCACGTGTCACGATTCCAGTACAGCGCAACGGAATCCGTCGGGGAAGGCGTTCGGCGGAAGAGACCGGCCCTTCGGAGTGGCAGCGACGTGGCTCGCGGCTCGTGGGCCGGCGCGGAGCCTGCCGCCCGCTCGGCCGGGTCAGTCCTCCTCGGTGACGCCGACGCGGATCTTGCCCTTGCCCGGACAGTCGTCCTGGTGCTCGACGGCGTCCTTGCGGGCCTTGTCGCGGGCGCGTCGGGCCGGGCCGGTCCAGTCGCAGCTCTTGCAGTACCCGAAGGCGAAGGCGCCGTCCTCGTGGGCTCCGAACGCCTCGAGCTTCTCGACCTTCGCGATGGTCGCCCGATGCTTCTCGCCCTCGGCGTCGCGCACCGTCAGCTCGTGCCCGTCGCGGGCCAGGAACCGGAGTCCGCGTTTGCGCGCCATGGGCCCATGATGCATCGCGACGTCAGCGCGCGGTGACGGGGCCCGCAGGACCGCCTCGTCCCCGGCTCTCGGGAAGGCTCGGCGGTCGACGTGTCGGGGGGTGGTCGGGCCACGCCGTCGCGTAGGAGCCGGGGCGGCCCGTGCGCACGCGTGCGTAGCGGAGCAGCTCGCGGAGGATGCCGGCGTTGCCCATGGCCCAGCCCGGGCGTGGTTCCAGCTCGGGCGGCATCGAGCGGTGCTCGTGGTTGGACCAGCGGGCGCCGGACGCGTCGACGACCGCGCGAGCAAGCAGGTCGTCGACGAGCACGTCGGCGAACGCCGGGTCCGAGCCCCGCTCGATCTCCCGGTCGAGGGCGAGGGCGAGGACGCCGGCGGTTCCGCAGCACCGGCCGTTGTTGTCCCAGAAACCCGGTCGCAGCCGTGCCGGCAGCCCGGAGGTCGTGACGGTGTGCCAGCACCGGTCGCCGAGACCACGCCACGCGGCATCACCCGTCACCTGGTGCAGCAGCCGGAACACCTGCGCGTCTCCGGCCGGTCCGTTGCACCACCCGAGACTGAACCGTTCGATGAGGTCGGGGCGGTGCGGCGGGTCGGAGTGGGGCACGAGGAAGCCGGCCGGACCCTGCTCGTTGCGGCCCACGACGTCGGCCGCGCCGCGGAGCGCGACGTCGACGAGGTCGGGTCGGTCGGCCGCGGCGCCGACCGACGCCAGGGCGAGGACGATCCCCAGGGTGCCGTGCGCGACGTGGTGCGAGCGCGGGGGAGTGGGTCGCACCGGCCAGTTGACGCCGTGCGGCGTCGGCGTCGCGGCCGCGAGGTAGGGCGTCACGGCGTCGACGGCGAGGTCGAGGTCGCCGACGCGCAGGGCGGCGAGCCCGATGCCCGCGTTGCCGGCGAACAGCTCGAACATCGTGCTCCACCGACCGTCGGTGCACCGAGACCGGACGTGTCGCAGGGCGCGTCGGGCGGCGTCGCCTCGGCCGAGCGCGTGGAGGGTGACGGCCACTCCCGCGAGGCCGAAGTAGAGCGAGGAGCCCTCGACGGTGTCGACCTCCGAGGCCAGGGCGTCGGCACCCGCATCGACGGCGACGGCGTACCGGGGCTCACCGGAGTGCTGGGCGGCCTCGTGCAGGGCGAGCAGGATGCCGGGGCGTCCGTGGTAGAGCGACGGGTCGGCCCAGTCGGAGTCGTCGGTGCCGTGGGAGGCGGTCCCGAGGCCCTCGAGGAGCCAGTCCGCGGCCGCGAGCCCGACGCGCTCCGCAGCTGCCTCGCGGTCGGCGTGCGTGGCGTCGTGCATGGTCCGAACGTAGCCGCCCGCCTGAAGGCACGCCGCCCGCCCCGGCGCAGCCCGCAACCCCCGAACCCGGCACTGCTCGGCAACACACCGAGCAGTTGCCAACTCAGACTGGTTATTCCAGACGCGGTTGGCCACTGCTCGGTGTGTTGCGGGGATCGCCTACCTTGGCTGGCATGCAGCTCGAGGTGGACGCGATCCTGTTCGACATCGACGGCACCCTCGTCGACTCCACGGCCGCCGTCGAGCGGACCTGGCGGACCTGGGCCGCGGCCCACGGCGCCGACGCCGAGGAGATCCTCCGGGTGTGCCACGGTCGCCGCAGCCAGGACACCATCGCCCTGTTCCTGCCCGCCGCGGAGCAGGCCGCCGCCGTCGACGAGCTCGAGCGCCTCGAGCTCGACGACCTCGCGGACACCGTCGCCCTCCCCGGCGCGGTCCCGCTCCTGTCCCGGCTCGAACCCGGGCGGTGGGCCGCGGTCACGTCCGGCCCGCGCGCGCTCATGCAGGCCCGGCTGCGCGCCGCCGGGCTCCCGGAGCCCGGAGTCCTCGTCACCGCCGAGGACGTGTCGATCGGCAAGCCGGACCCCCAGGGCTACCTGCTGGCGGCGGCCGCACTGGGCGTCGACGCGGGTCGGTGCCTCGTCGTCGAGGACGCACCGGCCGGGGTCGAGGCCGGCCGCGCGGCCGGTGCCGCGGTCCTCGCCGTCGCGACCTCGCACGACGCGTCGGTGCGGGGTGGCGCCGACGCGACCGTCCACGACCTGACCCGCTTCCGCGTCGAGCCGGCAGGCGGCCGGCTCGTGGTCACGGCCATGCCCTGACGAGCCTCGCAAAACGGGTTCTTCTATGACTTGTCGCCGTCAACCTGACTTGTCGCTTTCCAGAGGTTGGTGACGAATCCTCCTGTCAATTCAGCAAATCGGCAGCCAGAATTCACCGAAACGCCGGGAGTCCGGAGGCGCGGTCGTAACCTGAACTCGCTGGCGGGACGCGACGGCCGGAGACGTCGAAGTAGCCGATCAGCAACACATGCTCGACATTCGGGGGCGCGCTCGGGGGCGCGCGTGTCAGCACAGTCTTGAGGGGGGTCATTGAACCATGGTGGAGTTCGTCAGCCCGACGCAGGTGGACCGCGGTGCGGGCATCATCGAGGCAGATCCGGTCCGCGGCCTGTTGCACGACCTGAGGGAGCCACTCGCCGCCATCCTGCTCCTGTCGACGTCCGCCGCGGGCGACGTCCAGGAGCGTCTCGGCCACATCCGCGAGCAGGCCACCTGGCTCGCCGAGCTCGTGGCCTCGAGCCTCGAGGGAGCAGCCGGTGACGACCCGCTCGTCGTCGACGCCGTCGAGGTCGCCCGCGACGTCGCGGGTCGAGCCCGGATGACGACCACCGCGTCGATCGACGTCGAGGTGGCCGGCGACGGTCTGGTGCTCGCCCGGCCGATCGCACTGGCCCGGGCCCTGGGCTGCGTCGTCGACAACGCGGTGCGCGCCGCCGGTCCGTCCGGCCACGTGCTCATCTGGGTCGGTGACGACGACGACAGCGTGCACCTGCGGGTGCTCGACGACGGGCCGGGCCTCGGCCACGTCGTGCACCGCACGTCGATCGGCCTGGCCACGACACGGGCGATGGTGGCCGCCTGCGAGGGCGCCTTCCTGCTCGGACCCCGCCCGGACGGTGGTGCGTCGGCGGACATCGCGCTCCGGCGCGGCACCCACGTGCTGGCCTCCTGAAGGAGGCGGGGGAGATGAAGCTGGTCGTCTGCGACGATCACCGGCTCATCCTCGACACCCTCGGTGCCGCGCTGTCCGACCTGGGCTACCAGGTCACGACGGCGAGCGGCCCGACCGAGGCGCTCGAGGCCGTGGCCGAGGTCCAGCCCGAGGTCTGCCTGCTCGACGTCAACTTCCCGGGCGCGTCGGGTCTCGACGTCATCGCGAGCATCCGCGCCGCGTCGCCCGGCACCCGCGTCATCATGTTCTCGGCCGACGCCTCGGACGTGTCGGTGCGCCGGGCCATCGCCATGGGCGCGTCGGGCTACGTCCGCAAGGACCGTGGCCTGCCCCAGCTCGTCGAGGCCATCGGCCTGGCCGTCAGCGGCCACCTCGCCGTCGAGCCGCGGATGCTCCAGAGCGCCATGCGGACGGGAGA
The DNA here is from genome assembly GCA_023389095.1 of Actinomycetes bacterium. Lineage (GTDB taxonomy): Bacteria > Actinomycetota > Actinomycetes > Actinomycetales > Dermatophilaceae > Monashia. The sequence continues at coordinate 2,151 of JAEWFB010000600.1, read as the reverse complement.
CCCCCAGGAGAGCCCGACGTGGGTGCTGTCCTTCCTCACCGAGCGCGAGTGGCAGGTGCTGCGGTGCATCACCGACGGCCTCGGCACCGACGAGATCGCGAGCTCGCTCAACGTCCGCCGCAGCACGGCCCGGACGCACGTCCAGAACGTGCTGACGAAGATCGGCGTGCACTCGCGGCTGCAGGCCGTCGCGCTCGTGGCGGCCCACGCCGACGAGATCCAGTGGCCCGCGCACGTGCGTCCCGCCTGAGGACAGCCTGATGACAACCTGAGTCATCCGTTTGACGTAGCGCGCGGTCGTGCCCGCGTCGGGTCCGTCCCGGCGCGGGCACCGGCACGCTCAGGGGCATGGAACAGGACGTCCGTGTGGTCATGGTGGACGCGCGTCAGGGATTCCTCGACGCCGTCGCCCTGGTGCTCTCCGAGCACCGCACGCTCCGTCTGGTCGGCAGCGCGTCGACCGTCGGCGAGGCCCTGACCCACGGGCTGCCCGGGCGCTGCGACGTCGTGGCCATGGGGCTCGACGACACGAACGACGTGGGCGCCCTGGAGCAGCTCTGCAGGGAGTGCCCGTCGCTCGGCATCGTCGTCATGTCGGCGACGAGCGGTGAGGTGCACCTGCCCGACGCGCTCGGCTGGGGCGTGCGTGGCTGGGTGTCGCGGAACGACGGCGTCAACGACCTGCTCGACGCTCTCGTCGACGTCGCCGCCGGCGAGGCACACCTGCCGGCCGAGCCGCTGAACGCGATGTTCGCGGCGGTCCTGCGCGAGCGGCCCGACGTCGTCCCGGTCGGGTCCCGGCCCCTCACCGGGCGCGAGTCGGCGGTGCTCGACTGCCTCGCCTCCGGCATGACCCGGCACGACATCGGCGTGGCGCTCGAGCTGTCCGACAACACCGTCCGGACCTACGTGCGGCGCATCCTGCGCAAGCTGCACGTCCACTCCGCCTCGGCGGCCGTGGCCATGACCCGGGGCGAGACGCGATCCGGCCAGCAGACGGCGGGAGCGATGACAGCGGGACCGATGACAGCGGGAGCGATGACGGGGGAACCGATGACGGGGGGCCAGATGGCGAACGGTGCGGTGCAGAGGGACGAGTCGACGACAGAGGAGATGACGGGGGACATGACGGGGGAGCTGACGAAGGAGATGACGGGGGACATGACGGGGGAGCTGACGATGAGCGAGGTGCAGGTCCATGGTTGAGATCGCCAGGCGCCCTGCCCGGCCGGCCCGGACCGGCCCGCGTCGCGCCGACCACACCGCGCCGCCTCCGGTGGTGGCGCCGCCCGTCCCGGTCGCGGACGGCGTGGACGGCGTGGACGGCGTGGACGGCGCGGAGGCAGTCGCGCCCACCGCGCCGCCGACCCCGCACGTCGTGCCGTTCACGCGGACCCGGATCTGCCCGGAGGCCCGTCAGGCCGTCGCCGACGTCCTCGAGTCGGGGTGGGTCACGTCGGGACAGCAGGTCGTCGAGTTCGAGGCCGAGCTGGCCGCCTACGTCGGCGCCGAGCACGGCATCGCCGTCAGCTCGTGCACCGCCGCGATCGAGCTGGCGCTGCGGGCCATGGACCTGCCGGAGGGCTCGAAGGTCCTCATGTCGACGGTCACCTTCTGCGGGGCGGCCGCCGCCATCCGGCACGCCGGCCACGTGCCGGTCCTCGCCGACGTCGACCCCGTGACCGCGATGCCCTCACCGGCCACCGCAGCGGCCGCGGCGGCGGGCTGCGGCGGCGTCGACGCGCTCGTCATCGTGCACCTCGCCGGCCTGCCGACCGACGTCCGGGCGCTGGCCGAGGCGGCCGGTGTCGACCTCGACCACGTCGTCGAGGACGCCGCGCACGCCCTCGGCACCGTCGTCGGCGACGAGCCGGTCGGCACCATCTCGCGGGCCACCTGCTTCAGCTTCTACGCGACGAAGAACCTGGCCATCGGCGAGGGCGGCATGGTCACGACCGACGACCCCGTCCTGGCCGACCGGATGCGGCAGGCGCGCCTGCACGGGATGTCCGCGGACGCGTGGCGGCGCTACCTGCCCGGTGGTGGCTGGCGCTACGACGTCGCCGCCGAGGGCCTCAAGGCCAACATGACCGACGTCCAGGCCGCGATCGGGCGGGCGCAGCTGCGCCGGTTCGACCTCGACCAGGCCCG
>JAEWFB010000546.1 GCA_023389095.1 Actinomycetes bacterium | reverse complement strand
GGTCGTCGCCTCCGAGACCGCGGCGCTGCAGACCATCGGCGCCTCCGTCATCCGCGAGGTCGAGCCCGGCGAGCTCATCGCCATCGACGAGAACGGCCTGCGCTCGCACAAGTTCGCCGAGCCCCAGCCCAAGGGCTGCGTCTTCGAGTACGTCTACCTCGCGCGTCCCGACGCCGTCATCCGCGGACGCGTCGTGCACGAGGCGCGCGTCGAGATGGGCCGGGTCCTGGCCCGCGAGCACTCCGTCGACGCCGACCTCGTCATCGGTGTGCCCGAGTCGGGCGTGCCTGCGGCCGTGGGCTACTCGCAGGAGTCCGGCATCCCGTTCGGGCAGGGGTTCGTCAAGAACGCCTACGTCGGACGCACCTTCATCCAGCCCTCGCAGACGCTGCGCCAGCTCGGCATCCGGCTCAAGCTCAACCCGCTCGAGCACACGATCCGCGGCAAGCGCCTCGTCGTCGTCGACGACTCGATCGTGCGAGGCAACACCCAGCGGGCCCAGATCCGGATGCTCCGCGAGGCCGGCGCCGCCGAGGTCCACGTGCGCATCTCCTCGCCGCCCGTGCAGTGGCCGTGCTTCTACGGCATCGACTTCGCGACCCGTGCCGAGCTCATCGCCACGGGCCTCGGCACCGAGGAGATCCGCGCCTCGATCGGCGCCGACTCGCTCGGCTACATCTCCGAGGAGGGCATGATCGGGGCCACGAACCAGCCGCGCGAGCAGCTGTGCACCGCGTGCTTCACCGGCCGGTACCCGATCGAGCTGCCCGAGGACGGCCAGATCGGCAAGCACGTGCTGGAGACCCTCCCGCTGACGGTCCGCACCGGCCACGACCGGTCCGTCGACGTCGAGGGCGTCACGCTCGGCGTCTCCGCCGGCGGCGAGAACGCCCTCCAACACCCCTGAGGCGCCTCGGCGTGCGGCTCCGTCCGGCGACTGCCCCTGACGGCGCCGAGTGCTCGCAGAGGGCGCGACTGCCACGGCATGCCCGGGAAGTCGTCATCGTGCAGGGCAGTGGGTCCGGGAGCAGGAACTGGAACGGCGTCCGGGGCGATGGGGCGGCGCCGGTAGGCTGGGGGTCGTGAGCGACGCCCCCATCACGTATGCCTCAGCCGGAGTGGACGTCGAGGCGGGTGACAAGGCCGTCGAGCTGATGAAGGAGTCGGTCCGTCGCGCGACCCGACCCGAGGTGGTCGGCGGGCTCGGCGGCTTCGCCGGGATGTTCGACGCGAGCGCCATCGCGCGGATGACGCGTCCGATCCTCGCGACGAGCACCGACGGCGTCGGCACCAAGGTCGCGATCGCCCAGGCCCTCGACCGGCACGACACCATCGGCTTCGACCTCGTCGGCATGGTCGTCGACGACATCGTCGTCTGCGGGGCCGAGCCGCTCTTCATGACCGACTACATCGCCACGGGCAAGGTCGTGCCCGAGCGGATCGCCGCGATCGTCGGTGGCATCGCCCGGGCCTGCGAGGAGGCCGGCGTCGCCCTCGTCGGCGGCGAGACCGCCGAGCACCCCGGTCTGCTCGAGCCCGACGAGTACGACTTCGCAGGCGCGGCCACCGGCGTCGTCGAGTTCGCCGACGTGCTCGGCCCGCAGCGGGTGGCCGACGGCGACGTCGTCGTCGCCCTCGCGAGCAGCGGCCTGCACAGCAACGGCTACAGCCTCGTGCGCCGTGTCGTCGCGAGCGCCGGCTGGGCCCTCGACCGGCACGTCGACGACTTCGGCCGCACCCTCGGCGAGGAGCTGCTCGAGCCGACCCGCCTCTACACCAGGCCCCTGCTCGGGATCATCGGCGACGAGGGCGTCGAGATGCACGCCCTGAGCCACGTCACGGGCGGCGGGCTCGCCGCCAACCTGGCGCGCGTCCTGCCCACGGGCATGTTCGCCCGCCTCGACCGCTCGACGTGGACGCCGCCCGCGGTCTTCCGCACCGTCCAGGACCTCGGACGCGTGCCGCAGGCCGACGTCGAGCGCACCCTCAACCAGGGCGTCGGGTTCGTCGCCGTCCTCCCCGAGGCGCACGCCGGCCGGGCCATCGAGCTGAGCGGGGCAGCGGGCATCACGGCCTGGCGCCTCGGCGAGGTGACGACCGAGGAGTCGGCGGCCTCGACCGGCCTCATCGAGCGCGACGTCGAGGTGGTCCGGGGCGCCAAGGGCGTCGACGGAGGTGCCGTCCAGGTCGTCGGGTCACACCCGACGCGCTGACCCGCGGCCCCACGACCTCACGACGCCCAGAGGCGGCGCACCCTCGGGACAGCGTCGCCGGTGCTCCTGGCGCACGAGGATGCGCGCGACCGGCACGTCGCCGCACGCGGAGGACCGCATGAGGATCCGCGCGGACGTACGCACGAGCAGCCGGAGGACCGTTCGGGCCTCAGGTCCTCGACGCACGAGGGTGGAGACGACCACGTGCCGGGTGACGAGTCACCCGGCACCTGTCGAGAAGGCTTGAGGGGACGAGCTCAACGCTCGCCCGACGCCCACTTCCCGTAGTCGTCGTACTCGTTCTCGCTGGCTGGGGCCGGTGACTCGTTGTCCCCGTCCCGCTGAGACGAGCCGTGCAGCTCGCGCTCCAGCGCGCCCAAGTCCGTGTTCGGCGTGTAGTACTTGAGCTGCCGTGCGACCTTGGTCTGCTTGGCTTTGGCTCGGCCGCGCCCCATGGCGTGACCCCCTCATGCGTCGTGCCGGGGCGGCATCGCTCGGCGGGGAGACTCTCGGCTCTCCGTCTTCCGCGTAGCGGCCCCGGGATGTGTGGTGTCTGCGTGGTGCTAACGCTACATGAGCGAGGCAAATCGTGCCCGCGCCCACCCCGCATTCCGCGGGCCGATGCCGACGATCCGGGCGGTCCGTCCAGGCCGTCGGTCCCGGCCGAGACCGAGTCGGGACGCATCGGGGGGAGCCGGAGCCCCCGGAGGGGGATCCTCACGTGGTATACACCATCGCCCCGGATCGCGCGCCGATTTGAGACTTTTCGGGGTTTAACTGCCATTCAGCCGCCGGAGACTTTACCCTTGCTTTACTGAGCCCCGGTTGGGGCGCATGCGTGTCGCTGCACCTAGCGACAGGGTGGTGGGGATATGACAATGACGACTCAGGATCGGCACGACACTGAAAAGCTGCTCACGCCTGCCGAGGTCGCGGCCCTCTTCCGGGTGGACCCGAAGACGGTCACCCGCTGGGCCAAGGCCGGCAAGCTGACCTCGATCCGGACGCTCGGCGGTCACCGCCGGTACCGCGAGTCCGAGGTCCGCGAGCTCCTCGGCGGTGGGCACTGACCGGCCGGAACCAGGGGGAACCGGTCGACGACACGGGGGAGGGGTGCTGCATGCTTGCGTGCGCCCCTCCCTCACTCAATACGGCTCCGTAGGGGCCGCTGCGCCGTCGGCGGTGCGCCCTAGTCTCGGAGGATGACGACCCCCGAGATCAGTGCCATCACGCTCGGTGTCCGCGACGTCGAGTCCTCCCGTGACTTCTACGTCGACGGCCTCGGCTTCCGGCTCGTCCTGCACCTGCCGGGAGAGATCGCCTTCGTCCAGTGCGCCCCGGGTCAGCTGCTCGCACTGTGGAACGTCACGTCGATGCCGAGCGAGTACGGCGACGTCGGCCATGGCACCCAGGCACCGCCGATGTCCTTGGGGCACAACGTCGCCGACGCGTCCGACGTCGCGCGCCTCCATGACGCCGCCGTGGCGGCCGGGGCCACGAGCGTCACGACGCCCGCCCGACGCGAGTGGGGCGGGACGGGCGCCTGCGTCGCCGACCCGGACGGCTTCCGCTGGGACTTCGTGCACAACCCCGGCTTCCGGGTGGGGCCCGACGGCCTCGTCCGGCTCGGCGACTGAGCGCCCCACCACGACGCGTCGAGCCCATGGGGCCGGGGCCCCCATCACCCCGCCCGTCACCCGGCCAGTCACGCTCCGTCAGCGACCCGTCAGCGACCCGTCAGCGCCCGGTCAGCCGCCCGTCACGCGTCGGTCAGTGGCCCAGGGCACGCAGCTGCAGGCGCAGCGCGAGCCGCGTCTCGGGGTCGTGCAGGTCGAGGTCGACGACGTCCGAGAGCCGCTGCATCCGGTACCGCAGCGTGTTCGGGTGCACGTGCACCGACCGGGCGGCCGCGCGCGGGTCGCCGGGGTGGTCGAGCCAGGCGGCCACGGTGGCCAGGTAGGCCGTGCCGTGCTCCTCGTCGTGCAGGCGCAGCGACTCCACCGGCCCGAGCAGCTCCTCGGTCCAGATGCCGCTGAGCGCCCGGGCGTTGGTGACGGCCGCCCACGCGTCCTCGACGGTGACCGTCGTGCCCGTGACGCGGCCGGCCTCGCGCAGCCGCTGCACCTCGGTGGCCTCCCGCCGTGACCGGTCGAGCTGCGCGACCCTCGAGACGCGTCCACCGGCACTCGCGGTCGCGGTGGGGGTGACGCCGGCAACCTCGGTGACGACGCCGAGCAGCCACTCCCACGTGCCGGGGCCCGCGTCGCCCGGCACGTCCCGGACCAGGGCGAGCGCGACGCCGTCGAAGCTCGCCAACAGCGGCTGGCGCCAGGACCGGCGACGTGCCGCGGACTCCCACACGTCGAGCTCGCGGTCCGCCGTTCCGGGCCCCCCGGCGCCTCCGGTCGCCCTGGCCGGGCGGGAGGCGGTTCCGGTGTCGGCCGGCGGCTCGTAGGCGCCGTCGAGGACGGCCACCCGCCACGGCGGCGGTGGCAGCCATCCCTCGGCCTCGAGGCTGTCGCCGCTGAGGACGGCGCGCACCCGGTCCGCGGCGACGCGGCGCGCGAGGTCGGCCTGCGAACGCAGCCGGAGCAGGTGCAGGGCCACGAC
>JAEWFB010000570.1 GCA_023389095.1 Actinomycetes bacterium | reverse complement strand
CGGCCCGGTCATCACCGTCCAGCAGTTCACCGACGAGGCCGAGGCGCTCGCCTGGGCCAACGGCGTCCAGTACGGCCTGGCGTCGAGCGTGTGGACCAAGGACTTCGGACGCGCCATGCGGATGAGCCGCAAGCTCGACTTCGGGTGCGTCTGGATCAACACCCACATCCCGATCGTCGCCGAGATGCCCCACGGGGGATTCAAGCATTCGGGCTATGGCAAGGACCTGTCCATGTACGGGTTCGAGGACTACACGCGCATCAAGCACGTCATGGCCAACATCGACTCCTGACCGGCCGCGCCGTCCCACCGGGCGGCGCGACCCAGGTGTCGGACCCACCGCCCACCGAAACAGCAGCAGCATCAGCACAACCGGGTCAGCGTCGATCTCCTCCACTCCGGCCCCACGAACCCCTGGAGAATCCCCATGAACGACAAGTCTTTCGACAAGGACACCCCGATCCTGCCGGCGGCGTTCGCACGCGGTCTCGTCAGCCGGAGGTCGGCGATGATCGGGGCAGCCGGGGTCGGTGCCGCCGCTTTCCTCGCGGCCTGCGGCTCCGCGGGCAAGAACCCGTCCGCAGGAGCCGGTGGCAGCGGCACCGCTGCGGCCAAGACGGCTGCGGCCGCCCAGGACATGTCGGACACCGAGAAGGTCGTCAACTGGTCCAACTGGCCGTCCTACATCGACGTCAACGACAAGACCAAGGCCCGGCCGACCCTCGATGCCTTCACCAAGCAGACCGGCATCAAGGTCAACTACACCGAGGACTACAACGACAACGACGAGTTCTACGCCAAGGTCCGTCCCCTGCTCGAGGCCGGCAGCGACACGGGCCGCGACGTGTGGGTCAGCACCGACTGGATGGTGGCGCGGCTCATCCGCAACGGCTATGTCCAGAAGCTCGACGTCGCCAACATCCCCAACCACGTCAACCTCGAGGACGCCCTGAAGCAGGTGACGTTCGACCCGGGCCGGGTCTACTCGCTGCCGTGGCAGAGCGGTTTCGCCGGTATCGCCTTCAACCCCAAGGCGACCGGCGGGAAGAGTGTCGAGTCCGTCGACCAGCTGCTCACCGACCCGAGCCTCAAGGGCAAGGTCACGCTTCTGACCGAGATGCGCGACACCGTGGGCCTCGTGCTCATGGCCTTGGGCAAGAAGCTCGACAGCTTCACCGATGCCGACTTCGACGCCGCCATCGCCGAGCTGCAGAAGGCGAAGGACGCCGGCCAGATCAAGGGCTTCACCGGCAACGACTACACCAAGCCACTCGCGTCCGGCGACACCGCAGCCTGCTTCGCCTGGACCGGCGACGTCGTGCAGCTGCGGGCCGACAACCCGAACCTCGGCTACACGCTGCCCCAGACCGGCTGCACCCTGTGGTCCGACAACTTCGTCATCCCCGCGCTCGCAAAGCACAAGAAGAACGCCGAGCGCCTCATCAACTACTACTACGACCCGAAGGTCATGGCGCAGGTGGTCGACTACGTCAACTACATCTCCGTGGTCAAGGGCACCAAGCAGGTGCTCGACAAGCTGGACCCGACCGTGTCCGCGAACCAGCTCATCTTCCCCTCGGCCGAGACGATGTCGCGGGCGCAGGTCTTCCGCGGGCTCACGTCCGAAGAGGAGACCAAGTACAACAAGAAGTTCCAGGCGCTGGTCACGGGCTGATGGCAGAGCACGCTTCCGGCGACCTCGCCCTCAACGGGGTCAGCAGGGTCTACGACACGTTCACCGCGGTCGACAACATCGACCTCGTCATCCCGCAGGGTTCCTTCTTCGCCCTGCTCGGCCCGTCGGGGTGCGGCAAGACGACGACGCTGCGCATGGTGGCCGGCCTCGAGCAGCCGACGGCGGGCACCATCTCCATCGGCGAGCGTGACATCACGGCGACGAAGCCCTACCAGCGCAACGTCAACACGGTCTTCCAGAACTACGCGCTCTTCCCGCACCTCGACATCCTCGACAACGTCGCCTTCGGGCTGCGCCAGCGCGGGGTCAAGGACTGGAGGCCGAAGGCCATGGAGGCCCTCGAGCTGGTCGAGCTGGCGCACGTGGCCAAGAAGAAGCCGACCCAGCTCTCGGGAGGCATGCAGCAGCGCGTCGCCCTGGCCCGGGCTGTCGTCAACCGGCCCGACGTGCTCCTGCTCGACGAGCCGCTCGGCGCCCTCGACCTCAAGCTGCGACGCCAGATGCAGATCGAGCTCAAGCGGATCCAGCAGGAGGTCGGCCTCACCTTCGTGCACGTCACGCACGACCAGGAGGAGGCGATGACGATGGCCGACACCATCGCGGTCATGAACGCCGGCAGGCTCCAGCAGGTCGGCGACCCCGGAACGCTCTACGAGAAGCCGCAATCGACGTTCGCCGCGAACTTCCTCGGCCAGTCCAACCTGCTCCGGGCCAAGGTCACCGGCATCGTCGGTGCGACGGCACAGCTCGACGTGCACGGCATCGCGATGACCGTGCCCGCGGCGGCGCTGCCGGCCGGCGCGTCCGAGCTCTGGCTCGGGATCCGTCCCGAGAAGGTCCGGATCGTCGGCGACGGCGCGGACGGCACCGGCGGTTCGGACGGTCTGAACACCCTCCGGGGCCAGGTGACCGACGTGTCCTTCCTCGGGGTGGCCACGCAGTACCTCGTCGCCATGCCGTGGGGCCGTGAGCTGACGGTCGTGCAGCAGAACGACGGGATGCCGCGGGTCGCGCTGGGCTCCAACGTCTGCCTGGGCTGGACGCCGGCCAACAGCTTCGTGCTCGACGCCTCGCAGGACGCGGACGCCGGCGCGCAGCTCGTCGAGGACGAGTGACATGGCGGCCACGACCATCACCGGGGCCCCGGTGGCTGCGCCGCGGCGTGCCCGCCGGGGCGCCGCGGTGCCCTACCTGCTGCTCGTGCCGGGCCTGCTCTGGCTCGTGATCTTCTTCGTCGTCCCGATGCTGTCCCTCGGGTCGCAGTCGCTGCAGACCGGGGACGTCGACAACGGCTACACGATGACGTGGAACTTCGCGACGTACGCCGACGCGTTGTCGACGTACTGGCCGCAGCTGCTCCGGTCGCTGATCTACGCCGGGGTCGCGACGTTGCTGACGCTGGCGCTCGGCTATCCGCTCGCGTGGTTCATCGCGCACCGTTCGGGGCGCTTCAAGAACTTCCTGCTCGTGCTCGTCATCGCGCCGTTCTTCACCTCGTTCCTCATCAGGACCCTGGCCTGGCAGACGATCCTCGGGGACAGCGGCCTGCTCGCCCAGATCGCGATCCGGACACACACCAACTTCCTGCTGACCGGTTTCAAGGACGTGCTCAAGGCCCTGGGGCTGATCAACAACGACCAGCTGCTCTTCTCGCCGTTCGCGGTGATCTGCGGTCTCACCTACAACTTCCTGCCCTTCATGGTCCTGCCGCTCTACGCCAACCTCGAGCGGCTCGACCACCGGCTCGTGGAGGCGGCGGGCGACCTCTACGCCTCCCCGGTGCAGGCGTTCCGCAGGGTCATCTGGCCCCTGTCGCTCCCGGGCGTGGTCGCCGGCACGTTGCTGACCTTCATCCCGGCCGCCGGCGACTACATCAACTCGGTGCTGCTGGGCAGTACGCAGACGGTCATGATCGGCCAGGTCATCGACGCGCAGTTCCTGCGCGTCCTCGACTACCCGACCGCGGCCGCCCTCAGCTTCATCCTCATGCTGATCATCGTGGGGCTCGTCATCACCTACGTCCGCCGGGCGGGAACCGAGGAGCTGGTCTGAGATGGCATGGCTTCGACGCAACCTCGTCATCATCGTCGGCATCCTCGTGATGGTCTACATCCTGCTGCCCAACCTCGTCGTCATCGCCTTCTCGTTCAACAAGCCGACGGGGCGCTACAACTACCAGTGGAACCAGTTCTCCCTCGACGCCTGGACCAACGTGTGCGGCGTGCCCGGGATGTGCCAGTCGGTGGGCCTCAGCCTGCAGATCGGCCTCATCGCCTCCCTGACGGCGGCCGTTCTGGGCACCATGGTCGCGTTCGCGCTCGGGCGCTACCGCTTCCGCGGCCGCTCCGGCACCAACCTGCTGATCTTCCTGCCGATGGCCACGCCCGAGGTCGTGATGGGCTCGAGCCTGCTCACGCTCTTCATCGCCATGGGCATCCCCACCGGGCGCACGACGATCCTCATCGCGCACATCATGTTCTGCCTGTCCTTCGTGGTCGTCACGGTCAAGGCGCGTGTGGCCTCGCTCGACCCACGCCTCGAGCAGGCCGCCGCCGACCTCTACGCCAACGAGCTGCAGACCTTCCTCAAGGTGACCTTCCCCCTGGTCCTTCCGGGGATCGCGGCCGGGACCCTGCTGGCCTTCTCACTGTCGTTCGACGACTACATCATCACGAACTTCAACGCGAGCCCGGAGTCGGTCACCTTCCCGATGTACGTCTGGGGCGCGGCCCAGCGCGGCACGCCGGTGCAGATCAACGTCATCGGCACGGTGATGTTCCTCGGCGCGCTCGCGATCGTGGTGCTCGGCCAGGTCATCAGCAGCCGACGCAACCGAAAGGTGGCCTGAGCCGATGCGTGTCCTCATGATCGGCTCCGGCGGCGTCGGTGACGCCGCCGCGCGCATCGCCGCCGAGCGTGACTTCTTCGAGCAGTGGGTCGTCGCCGACTACGACGTGGGGCGGGCAGAGCGCACCGTCGCGGCCGTGGCGGAGCGCCACCCGGGGGAGACGCGCTTCGTCGCGGCCCGCGTCGACGCGTCGGACGCCGGTGCCGTCACCGCGCTCGCCCGCGAGCACGGCGCGACCCACGTGTTCAACGCGGTCGACCCGAAGTTCAACCTCTCGATCTTCCACGGCGCCAAGGCTGCCGGGGCCGACTACCTCGACATGGCGATGAGCCTGTCGCGGCCGCACCCCGAACGTCCGTACGCCGAGACCGGCGTCAAGCTGGGCGACGAGCAGTTCGAGGTGTCGGGGGAGTGGGAGGCCGACGGGCGGCTGGCCCTCGTCGGCATCGGCGTCGAGCCCGGTCTGTCCGACGTCTTCGCCCGCTACGCCGCCGACCACCTCTTCTCCGAGATCGACGAGCTCGGCACGCGCGACGGCGCCAACCTCGTCGTGCGCGACGAGCACGGCACCGAGATCTTCGCGCCGAGCTTCTCGATGTGGACGACGATCGAGGAGTGCCTCAACCCGCCGGTGGTGTGGGAGAAGGACCGTGGCTGGTTCACGACCGAGCCGTTCAGCGAGCCGGAGGTGTTCGACTTCCCCGAGGGCATCGGTCCGGTCGAGTGCGTCAACGTCGAGCACGAGGAGGTGCTCCTCATGCCGCGGTGGGTCGACGCGAAGCGGGCGACCTTCAAGTACGGCCTCGGCGACGAGTTCATCGGCATCCTCAAGGTGCTGCACACGCTCGGCCTCGACCGCACCGAGCCGGTGCGCGTCAAGGGCGTCGAGGTGTCGCCGCGCGACGTCGTGGCCGCCGTGCTGCCCGACCCCGCCACCATCGGCCCACGGATGACCGGAAAGACGTGCGCCGGCCTGTTCGTCACCGGCACGGGCACCGACGGCCAGCCGCGGCGCACGTACCTCTACCACGTCGTCGACAACGAGCAGACGATGCGCGACTACGGCGCCCAGTGCGTCGTGTGGCAGACCGCCGTCAACCCGGTCGTCGCGCTCGAGCTGCTCGCGCGCGGCACCTGGAAGGGCGCCGGCGTGCTCGGCCCCGAGGCGTTCGACGCCGTCCCGTTCCTCGAGCTGCTCGCCGCCGCGAAGCCCGAGGGGTACGGCTCGCCCTGGGGGCTCGAGGACCGCTGAGGCCACCGGCGGCACCCGACCGCCACCCACCACCCCGCGAGAGAGAACCGGTCCCCACGGGACCTAGGCTGAGGAGCATGGCAGGCGTGACACAGGAGTCAGTGAAGTCGACCTTCGAGTCGGTGGTCGAGGAGGTGCCCAAGGGGCTGTTCATCGGGGGGTCGTGGCGCGACAGCAGCAGCGGCGCCACCATCGCCGTCGAGGACCCGGCCACGGGCGCGGTCATCGCCCACGTGGCCGACGCGACCGTCGAGGACGGCCGGGCCGCGCTCGATGCCGCCGTGGCCGCCCAGGCCGAGTGGGCGCGCACGGCCCCGCGCGACCGCGGTGAGATCCTTCGCGACGCCTACGAGCGCATCGTCGCCCGCACCGACGAGTTCGCCACCCTCATGACGCTCGAGATGGGCAAGACGCTCGCCGAGTCCCGGGGTGAGGTCGCCTACGGCGCCGAGTTCTTCCGCTGGTTCTCCGAGGAGGCCGTCCGCGTCTCCGGGCGGTGGTCCACGGCCCCCAACGGCGCGACGCGCCTCATGACGATGAAGCAGCCCGTGGGCCCGACGCTCATGATCACGCCGTGGAACTTCCCGCTCGCGATGGGCACCCGCAAGATCGGCCCCGCCATCGCCGCGGGCTGCACCATGGTCGTCAAGCCGGCCAGCCAGACGCCGCTGACGATGCTCGCGCTCGCCGACCTCCTCAAGGAGTGCGGCGTGCCTGACGGCGTCCTCAACGTCGTCACGACGAGCCACACCGGCGACGTCATGGAGCCGCTCATCCGCGACCCGCGCCTGCGCAAGCTGACCTTCACCGGCTCGACCCCGGTGGGCCGCAAGCTCATCGAGCAGGCCGCGGAGGGAATCCTGCGCGTCTCGATGGAGCTCGGCGGCAACGCCCCGTTCCTCGTCTTCGCCGACGCCGACCTCGACAAGGCCGTCGAGGGCGCGATGCTGGCCAAGATGCGCAACATCGGTGAGGCGTGCACCGCCGCCAACCGCTTCTACGTCCACGAGTCGCTCGCCGCGGAGTTCTCGACGCGGCTGGCCGAGCGGATGGGGGCGCTGACCCTGGGGCACGGCACCGAGGACGGCGTCGACGTCGGCCCGCTCGTCGACGAGAACGCCCGCACGAAGGTCGGGGCACTCGTGCAGGACGCTGTCGACAAGGGCGCGCGGGTCCTCACCGGCGGCAAGGCGCGCGAGGGAGCCGGCTGGTTCTTCGAGCCGACCGTGCTCGCCGACGTACCCACCAGCGCCGACCTCGCCCGCGAGGAGATCTTCGGCCCGGTCGCGCCGGTCACCTCGTTCTCCGACGACGACGAGGCCGTCCGGCTCGCCAACGACACCGAGTACGGCCTCGTGGCCTACCTGTTCACCCGCGACCTCTCCCGCGCCATCCGCGTCAGCGAGGAGCTCGAGTACGGCATGGTCGGGGTCAACCAGGGCATCGTGTCCAACCCCGCGGCACCGTTCGGCGGCGTCAAGCAGTCGGGCGTCGGCCGTGAGGGCGGCTTCGAGGGCATCGAGGAGTACCTCGAGACGAAGTACGTCGGCATCGCGCTCTGACGACCGGCCCCCGCGCGACCCCCGCGCGACCAGACGCCACGACGCGACGGACGCCGGTGCACCCACGGGTGCCCGGCGTCCGTGCGCGTGCGTGCGCGTCCGTGCGCGTCGCTGCGCGTGCGTGCGCGTCCTGCGTGAAAACGCGGTCACGAGAGGGGATCACGTGGTGCAATCGTGCGCATGGTCACCCCTGCTGGACACCGTGATGCCGGTTCGCTGCGCTCGCTCGACGCGCTGCTGACCGAGACCGACGACGTGCTGCGCCGCGGTGGCGTGGCCGGCGCCCAGGTGTGGCCGACCGCGTTCCCGGTGCTCGACGCGACGCTGACCGGTGGCTTCCGCGCGGGAGAGCTCGTGCTCCTCGGCGGTCCGGCCGGACACGGCAAGACGACGCTCGGCCTGCAGATGGCCCGCAACGCCGTGGCGGCGGGCGGGTCGGCGGTCGTCTTCTCCTACGAGCACGAGTCCTACACACTGCTCGAGCGGCTCATCTCGATGGAGGCCGTCGAGGCGAGCGGCAGCTACGCCGGCGACGTGGCCGGCGTCGTCGAGGTGCGGCGGGCGCTCGAGGTCGGTTCGGGCGGCGCGTCCCTCGCCTCGGTGCTGGCCGACCTGCCCGGCGGCAGTGCCGCCCACGACGCCCTCGTCGGCTACGGCGACCGCCTCCAGATCCACGAGTCCTCCGGCGCGACCACCTCGCTGCAGGAGATCGCCGCCGTCATCGGGCGGGTCACCCAGGCCACCGGGCAGGCGCCGTTCGTCCTGCTCGACTACATCCAGAAGGTGCCCGTCGACGCCGAGGACGAGAACGCGCGCGTCACCGCGGCGGCCGAGGGCCTCAAGGACCTCGCCCTCGCCGCGCGCGTCCCGATCGTCACCGTGTCGGCGGCCGACAAGGAGGCCCTCGGCAGCGGGCACCGGATGCGCACCCACGACCTGCGCGGCTCCTCGGCGCTCGCCTACGAGGCCGACGTCGTCCTCATCGTCAACGACAAGGTCGACGTCGTCTCGCGCGAGCACCTCGTCTACGACCTGGGCAACATCCAGCGGTTCCGCGGCTGGACGGTCTTCAGCATCGAGAAGAACCGCCACGGCCGGGCCGGCGTCGAGCTCGAGTTCGCCAAGGACTTCGAGCACGGGCGGTTCGACCCGGACGGCAAGGCGGTCACCGAGCGCCTCATCGACGAGCGCGTCTTCGTCTCCTGAGGGCGTCTCGATGGGCTTCCTGCGCAACCTGATCGGCGGCGAGCAGCAGGAGCCCGTCGCCGTCGTGCTGCACGACGTCAGCCACCGGGTCTTCATCGAGGCCCAGCCGGCAGCGGTGTGGCAGGCCCTCGTGGCCCCGGCTCACGACGCCGAGCGCGGCGTCGACTGCGTCGGGGTCCTCGCGCTGCCGCGCGCCGAGCCGACCGGCCTGCCGGAGTTCGCCGGCGTGTGGCGGCGTGCCGACGGGCGGCTCTGGTCCGGGCTGTCCACGGTCGTCGACCTCGAGCCCGGGCGGCGCGTCGTGGCCCGGGTGGCCGACGGCACCGACCCGTTCGAGCTGACGACCACCGTCGAGGCCCTCGACCACGGCACCGTCGTGACCCAGGTGCTCGGCGGTCTCGCGCCCACCGACGCGTTCGCCGGTTTCGCCCGCAGCTGGCTGGCGCGCGGGCTGCTCGGTCTCAAGGCCGACGTCGAGGGACGCCCGCGCGACGTGCCCGAGGCCTCCCGCCCGGCGCCGGCCGACCCGTGGGGCGCTGCGGCGCCGCCGGGGGCCGACGACCTCGGGGTGCCGTCGGTGCCGGGCGCGTCCGGTGCGGCTGGGGACGGTGGGGTGGTGCGGGGCGGCCCGGCGTTCGACCCGCGCACGGCATCGCCGGCACCCGCCTCGGCCCTGGCACCGGCGATGGTCCCGGCGATGGTCCCGGTCACCGTGTCGGCGTCCGTTGAAATCGCCCTCGAAGCGGAGCACCTCTGGGCCTTCCTCGCCGACCCCGCGTCCGAGCCCCTGCTGCGCCCGGACCTCGAGCGCGTCGTGCGCCTCGAGCTCGCCGACGCGCCGGGCGTGGAGCACGTGCTCGCGGTGCATCGTCGGCCGGACGGGCGGCGCGCCGCCAGCCTCTCGGTGCTCGTCGACGTCGCAGCGCCGGTACGGATCGTCGAGCGCGACCTCAGCGCACCTCGGGAGAGCGACGTCGAGACGCGCCTCGAGCCCACCGCCGGCGGGTGCCGGCTCACCGAGACCCTGACGGCGTGGCTGCCCGGCAGCTCCGGCCAGGTGCCCGACACGAACGTCCTCACGGTGGTCCTGCGGTCGCGGCTCGAGTCCGCCCGCGTCCTCGCCGAGGCCGGTGTGGCCGCGCCGCGCGACCCTCGCACGGGGTTCCTGCCGCCTGCACCGGCCCCCGCGGCGCCGGACACCGCGTCCGACGGGCTCTCGCGGGAGGCGGCCGGAGCCCCGATGCGGGAGGCGGCCGGAGCGCCGACGGGGGAGGCGACCGAGGTGCCGAGCGGACGGCCGTCCGTGCCGTCGAGCGTCCTGCTCCCGCCGCCTCACGTCGTGGCGCCGGCCCGGCCCTACCTGTCGAGCGACGCGTGGTGGGGCTGGGGCGACCTCGGCGCCGCCTCGTACGACCTCGGCTGGTGGTGACCGCCGGACCCACGAGGACACCCGGTTGTCGGCGCTCGCGCCTACCGTCGGGGGATGGACGACACCGACGCCGAGCTCGACGCCCTGCAGGACCTCCTCGACCGCTCCCACGCCCGCGCCACCGGTCACCTGCGCGGCATCATCACCGACGAGCGCACCCTCACGGCCCGCCAGCTCGCCCGGCTGCTCACCGGGATGAGGGTGCTGAGCGTCGCCACGGTCACCGCCGGCGGCGAACCCCGCATCAGCGCCCTCGACGGGCACTTCCTCCACGGCACGTGGACGTTCGGCACGAGTGGCACGTCGGCCAAGGCGCGCCACCTCGAGCGCCGACCGGCCGTCAGCGTCGCCCACGTCGACGGCGAGGAGCTCGCCCTGTTCAGCCACGGCTACGCCGACCGCATCCCGGCCGGGCCCGAGCTCGAGGCCGTCGACGCGCACTGGACGGCCCACTACGGCAGCAGCCCGTTGTCGTGGGGCGACGACATCCGGCTCTACCGGATGCGGATGACATGGGCCGTGGCGTACGCCTTCAACCGCGACGAGCTGCTCCGCTCGCGCGGCATCACGGACTGAGGCACGTCCGGACGGGCGGCCCAACCCACTCCGGACGCCCGCCGCGGCGACCGTGCGGTGGTGCGGAACAATGCGGGGGTGACCGACGCCGCCACCGCCACCCCCCGCCGGATCGTCCTGCTCGGCTCCACCGGGTCGATCGGTACCCAGGCCATCGACATCGTGCGCCGCAACCCCGACCGGTTCGAGGTCGTCGGGCTGTCCGCCGGGTCCAACCTCGCCCTGGTGGCCGAGCAGGCGGTGGCCCTGCGCGTGCCCGTCGTCGCCGTCGCGACGGGAGGCATCGACGACCTCGCCGCGGCGCTCGCCGCGGCCGCCGACGCGTCGGGCGTCACCGGCTACGCGCCCGAGCTGCTCGTCGGCCCCGACGCGAGCACGACGCTCGCCGGGCGCGGGGCCGACGTCGTCGTCAACGGCATCACCGGCGCCATCGGCCTCGAGCCGACCCTCGCCGCCCTGCGCGCCGGCACGACCCTCGCGCTCGCGAACAAGGAGTCGCTCATCATCGGCGGCCCCCTCGTCAAGGCGCTCGCCGCTCCGGGGCAGATCGTGCCCGTCGACAGCGAGCACTCGGCCATCGCCCAGTCGCTGCGCGGCGGCCGGGCCGAGGAGGTGCGGCGGCTCGTCGTCACGGCGAGCGGCGGTCCGTTCCGGGGCCGCACCCGCGCCGAGCTCGCCGACGTCACGCCCGAGGAGGCGCTGGCCCACCCGAACTTCGCGATGGGGCGCGTCATCACGACCAACTCGGCGACCCTCGTGAACAAGGGTCTCGAGGTCATCGAGGCGCACCTGCTCTTCGACATCCCGTTCGAGCGGATCGAGGTGGTCGTGCACCCGCAGCAGATGATCCACTCGATGGTCGAGTTCGTCGACGGTTCGACGATCGCCCAGGCCGGCCCGCCGCGGATGCTCGTGCCGATCGCCCTGGGGATGAGCTGGCCCGAGCGCGTCCCCGACGTCGACGTGCCGTGCGACTGGACGAAGGCGCAGTCGTGGGAGTTCGAGCCCCTCGACGACGAGGCGTTCCCGGCGGTTTCCCTCGCCCGACGCGTCGGCGAGGCCGGCGGCACCTGGCCGGCCGTGTACAACGCGGCCAACGAGGTGGCCGTCGACGCCTTCCACGACGGACGCATCGGCTTCGTCGACATCGTCGCCACCGTGGCGCGCGTCGTCGACGGGCACGCCGACGAGCCGGCGTCCCGCGTCGGCGAGCTGACCCTCGACGACGTGCTCGCCGCCGACGCCTGGGCCCGGGCCGCCGCCGAACGCCTCGTCGCGGGCGCCGCCTCCTCCTGACCTCCCCGGTCTTTCCCGATTCGATGTATTCACGCGGCCTCCGGCCCGCGTGAATACATCGAACGCGCGGCCTCGGCGGGGCGTAGACCCCTCTCGACCTGGTCGAGGAACCGAGCCGTCTCGAGGCGGAGGCCGATGACATCGATGCGCAGGACCCGGTCGCCCGAAAGCGTGACGTCGTTCTGCCGCAGGTTGTCGGCCGTCACCGAGAGGCCCCAACGGTGACCGACGCCGTCGATCTCGACGACGAGCTCGTGTCCATCCCACGCGACGTCGAGGTACACGCGGCCCGAAGGAAGCTGACGCACCACCTGTCGTGAGGGCTCGGGGAGTCCGCGAGCCCGGCAGAGCCGGCCGAAGTCGAGCTCACCGAGGCTCTGGACCCCGAAGGCGATGTCGCGGACGACGGCCCTGATGAAGGCCCT
>JAEWFB010000514.1 GCA_023389095.1 Actinomycetes bacterium | reverse complement strand
AGCTATTGGGGCACGGCCGAACCCTGGGAACCCGCGTTGCGGGGCCGTGTTCGACCTGCTGTGCGTCGGTGAGACTACACGGTCCCGGGCGCGGATACGAAATCGGCCCGACCCGTCGCGGACGGCCCGTACGGTGGCCCGTTTCCTGAGAAGATGAGACATGCCGGGTGTTGGGGATATCCCGCCCCAGACGCCGTCGCAGCCCCCGCGCGACGCGTCGCACGTCGTCGTGCAGGTCGATCGGCGCAACGTCTGGCGAGCCGGCTGGGTGCTCGTCGCCGTCGCCGCGTTCGCGGCGTTCGGCCGGTGGGTGATCGAGGACGGCGGCAGCGTCATCTTCACGCTCGTCATGTCGATGCTGGCCGCCATCGCCATGGAGCCCGCCGTCGCACGCCTGTCCCACCGGATGCGCCGGGGCGCCGCCACCGCGGTCGTCATGGGCGCGACGCTGCTGGCCATCGTCGTCTTCCTGCTCGCCTTCGGGCAGCTGCTCGCCGACCAGCTGGCGACGCTGGTGCGCTCGATCCCCTCGATCGTCGAGCGGGCCACGGCCTGGGCCAACGAGCACCTCGACACGCACCTCGACGCGCAGACCGTGCTCGCGGAGCTCAGCAGCGGCACGTCCACGCTGGCGACGGTGGCCACGGGTCTCGCGGGCGGTCTCATCGGCGCGGTCGCCACGGTCGTCGGGGCGGCGTTCAGCAGCATGACCTTCGCCTTCTTCACCTTCTACTTCTCGGCCGACCAGCCGCGGCTGCGCCGCTGGGTGGCCCGGCTCGTGCCACCCCGGCAGCAGGAGGTCATGAGCACGGCCTGGGAGCTGGCCGTCATCAAGGCCGGCGGCTACGTGTCGGCGCGGCTCGTGCTCGCCGCGATCTGCGGCGGCCTCTCGGCGCTGTTCATGTTCATCATCGGGATGCCCTACTGGCTGGCGCTCGGCATCTGGACCGGGCTCGTGGCCCAGTTCGTGCCGACCATCGGTACCTACATCGCCATTGCGCTGCCGGTCTTCGTCGGCCTCGTCGGCGATCAGCCGTGGCAGGGCGTGGCGATGCTCGCCTTCGCGCTCGTCTACCAGCAGATCGAGAACCTCACCCTCGAGCCGCACATCTCGGCCGGCGCGGTCGACGTGCACCCTGCGGTGTCGTTCGCGTCGGTGATGTTCGGAGCCGCGCTCTTCGGCGTCAGCGGCGCATTCGTCGCCGTGCCCGTGGCGGCGCTCCTGCTCGCGCTCGTCGAGATCTACACGCACACCTACGAGCTGCTGCCCGAGCTGGCCCAGCAGCAGCCGGGCGAGAGGCCGCCCGAGCCTCCGGACGGAGAGCACGCCGACGCGTCCGTGCGCCCCCAGGACGCCGAGCCCGCCGCTCACCCCGAGCTCACCGCCCATGCCGATCACGCCGAGGGCACCACCGACGACCACCCGAACGGCTGGCTCACGCGGCTGCGCCGCCGCACGCCGCGCGTCTGAGCCTCACTCGGCGGCGTCGTGGTCCTCGAGGGCGCGCCGCGCGTCGACCTCCTGCGCCTCGCTCGTGTCGCGGTCCGTCGTGGCCGCTGACAGCTCGGCCCCGACCTTGGCGAGCCGGTCCCGGGCGGCGGCGAGGCGACGCTCGAGGTCGGCGATGCCCTCGGTGACCTCCTCCTGGCGAGCCGTCAGGACCGCGACCTGACGGTCTGCCGACCGCAGCGCCTCGCGGGCCGACTCGAGGGCCGAGGCGAGCCTGCCGCGCTCGGCGGTGCGTCGAGCGCGGCGCCGCTCCTCGAGGTCGACGGCGTCGCCGCCGCCACCCTCGAGCACGGAGAGGGACGGACGCCCTGAGTCCTCGCCGCGCGGGAGGTCCTCGAGCGCCAGGACGTCCTCGAGGTCGACGGAGCCGAAGCCGGAGTAGCGCAGCGCCTTGACGAGGGCTCCGGTCAGGACCGACGCCTCGGCGTCCTCGTCGGCGATGAGCGCCGTCAGGGTGTCCCGCACCTCGACGGCCACGCCGGCCCCGACGCGCTGGCCGGCCGACGCGGCCTCCTCGGCGACCCGGTCGGCGACGGCGTCGACGCGTCGCGACCGTTCGCGCCCGAGCAGGCGGAGCTGGTCGGCGTCGAGGGTGCGCTGGGCCTCCCGGAGCAGCTCGGCGAACGAGCGCAGGTCATCGACCTCGTCCCGGCACGTGCGCACGAAGTGGTTGACGGCCCACGCGGCAACCGTCGGCTTGCGCAGCGCCGTGACGGCGGCGGCCAGGTCCTTGTCGCCGGCGGCCTTGGCCTCGGCGGCGAGCTCGGCGCGCCGCGCCGTGAACCGCGACGGGTTCTCGGAGTAGAGCACCTCGACGGCGGCGCGCAGGTGCAGGATCACCCGTGCATCCTCCCCCAAACAGGGTGGCCAGGCCGGCAACGAGGAGGCAGGGTGGTGCCGTGACGTGGATCTGCGCGACGTGCGCCGTCGAGACCGACGACCTCCCCGAGCCGCCCGAGACGTGCGCCATCTGCGAGGACGAGCGCCAGTGGGTCCCGGCCGACGGTCAGCGCTGGACGACGATCGGGCAGCTGCGCGACGCCGGCACGCGCATCACGCTCAAGGAGGTCGAGCCCGGACTGTGGGGCCTGCGCGCCGTACCCGAGGTCGGCATCGGCCAGCAGACCATGGTCGTGCAGGTGCCCGAGGGCGTGCTGCTGTTCGACTGCGTCGGCTACGTCGACGACGCGGCGCTCGAGCGGGTCCGCTCGCTCGGCCCGGTCCTCGCCGTCGCGGCCAGCCACCCGCACATGTACGGGGTGCAGACCGAGTGGGCCCGGGGCCTCGGCGGCGTGCCGGTGCTCGTCAACGAGCGCGACGCCGAGTGGGTCCGCCGCCGGGATCCCCTCCTCGAGCTGTGGGACGAGACGCGCCCGGTGACACCGGGGCTCACGCTGCACCGCGTCGGCGGCCACTTCCGCGGTCAGGCCGTCGTCGAGTGGTCCACCGGCAACGCCGGGGGCGGCGTGCTCCTGGCCGGCGACGCCGTGTTCCCCAACCCCGACGGCCGATCGGTCAGCTTCATGCGCAGCTACCCGAACCGGATCCCTTTGTCGGGCAACGTGGTCCAGCGCATCGCCACCCAGCTGGAGGGCCTCCACTTCGACCGGCTCTACAACAACTTCGGGGCGGTCGTCGGCGCGCGCGCCAAGGAGGTGCTGCGCGCCTCGGCCGACCGACACGCCGCCTGGACGCGCGGCGACTTCGACCACCTGACCTGACGCGTCACGCCATCGCCGGCGCCACGTGGCCGGCCCGGCCACCGCGGTCGACCGTGCGTGTGACCCGTCGAGGGAACGGGTAGGTGGCCGGTCGACGGTGTCGATCGACGCCGCCCACCCCAGTGGAGGAGGACGTCATGACCGACACGCCACTCTCGTCCGAGGAACCGACGACCGAGGGCCCGGCCGACGGCGGGGCCGACAC
>JAEWFB010000508.1 GCA_023389095.1 Actinomycetes bacterium | reverse complement strand
CATCTGGGCCGCTCTCGAGGACGGCGCCACCGGCCGCTTCTCCGTCGGCGGCCAGGGCGGTGCCGGTGGCCCGGGTGGGGCGGGCGGCGCGGGCGGCCGGGGCACCCGCACCCTGGAGCGCGACGTCGCCGAACAGGCGCGCATCACGGCGCTCGTCGAGCTGGCCCAGGGCGGCGACCGCGAGGCCTTCGCGCAGCTCTACGACGCCTACGTCGACACCGTCTTCCGGTACGTCATCGTCCGCGTCGCGAGCCGGCAGCTGGCGGAGGACCTCACGTCCGAGACGTTCCTGCGGGCGATGCGCCGCATCGACACCTTCACCTGGCAGGGCCGCGACATCGCCGCCTGGTTCGTCACCATCGCGCGCAACCTCATCGCCGACCACGTGAAGTCGGCCCGGTTCCGCTTCGAGGTGACGACCGCCGACATGCGCGACGCCGACGAGCGCGTCGACGCGCCCGATGCCGAGGTCCTGGCCCGGCTGCGCGACGCACGCCTCGTCGAGGCCATCCGCGGCCTCGGCTCGGACCAGGCCGAGTGCATCACGCTGCGGTTCCTGCAGGGCCTGAGCCTCGCCGACACCGCCAAGGTCCTCGGCAAGTCCGAGGGTGCGGTCAAGCAGCTGCAGCTGCGGGCCACCCGGGCGCTGCGCAAGACCCTCGAGGGGGTCGATCTGTGAACCCCGTAACGCCTGTGGCACCTGCGTCGTTCTCACGACAGCGGGACGGTTCGTGTGGGGCCGCACCGCAGCCCCTCGCGCTCCTCGGCGCCCCGGGGCGTGCGACACCGAATCCGCCGACTTCGACCATCTCGAGAGCAGGGCACGAGACGACGCACCACCCGCACCCCGCAGCCACCGCGCACCGCCGCGCACCCGAGGCGGCTCCGTGCAGGCTCGCTGCGCCGCCCGCGTCCGGAACGGCGCCCACCGGTCGCCCGTGCCGGGCCCGGCACGACCGGGACGCCTGCACGACCTGACCGACCTGACCGACCTGACCGACCTGACCGACCTGACCGACCTGCACCACCCCGACCGACCCGCACGAGCACCTAAGGAGGAGAGAGATGGACCTCGGCCCCACGTCCGACGCCGACCTCCTCCAGCGTGCCCTCGACGGCGAGCGCGTCACCGAGCCGGGAATCCTCGAGCTCGTCGCGGTGGTGCACGCGGTCACCGCGATCGACCAGGCGGGCCTGGCCCCGCGCCGCGAGTTCGTCGCGGACCTCCGGGCCCGGCTGCTCGCGGACGACGGCGGCCTGGCCGCCCCGGTCGCGCCGCTCGGCGGCCCGTCCGGCGGCTCTCCCACCGAGCCCCTCACCCCGACGGGTTCCCCACGCGCCGAGGACCTCGAGTCCCGCTCCGACGCGTCCGGCGTCGACAGCGGACCCGACGCCTCAACCGACGCCGCAACCGACGCCACGGGTGACGGACCGCGCGACGGGTCGGGCTCCACCGGCGGCACGGTGTCCGTGCTGCGCGTCGCCGCCCGACCCCTGCGCTACGTCGCGGCCGCCGCCGCGGCCCTGCTCGTCGTCGGCGGCGCCCTGGGCTGGGCCTCGCGCTCGGCCCTGCCGGGAGATGCCCTCTACGGCGTCAAGCAGGTGCTCGACCGGGCCGCCGTCCAGCTGTCCGGCTCCCGCTACGACCAGGGCCTCACCTACCTCGCGCAGGCCGACCAGCACATCGGCGAGGCCCGCGACCTCGTCGACCGCGGGTCGCCCGCCGCGGGCGACGTCGAGACCGCGCTCGACCTCGCGGCCGATGCCACGACCCGGGCCCAGACGCTCCTGCTCGAGGCGTTCCACACCGACAACCGGACCGACGCCCTGACCGAGCTCGCCGACTTCTACGCCCGGGCGCTCCCGCAGGTCGACGCGCTCCGCACCCAGGTGCCTGCCGAGGCGCTCCCGTCGTGGCAGAGGCTGCACGACCTGCTGACGCAGAACCGCGTCGCCGTCCTGCACGAGCTCGCCGCCTGCCTGGTCTGCGGTGCCAGCGCCGACCAGGCCCGTCGGCTGCTTGCGGCGATCGTGGCGGGCACGCCCTCCACGGCAACGTCGCCGTCGGGCGGGCCGTCCGCCAACGGGCCCACGACCCCGGCACCACCACAGGCCACCGTCCCGCGACCACCCGGCGGCACGGTGACCGTGCCCGGGGTCGGCGGAGTCCCCCTTCCCGGCCTCGGCGGCAACGGCGGCGTGACCCTGCCCGGCAGCACGATCCAGCTGCCGGGCGTCGGGCTGTCCACGTCGTCGATCGGCGTCGGCGGCGGCGGCATCACCCTGCCGGGCAGCACGGTGCACCTGCCCGGAGTCACGGCGACGTCAGGCACGGTCGGCGTCGGGGGTGGCGGCGTGACCCTTCCCAGCGCCACCATCCCGCTGCCCTCGCTGTCCGTGACCATCCCGAAGCTGCCGCTGACGCCCTCGCTCCCGAAGCTCCTGCCCTGACCGGACTGCCGAGAAGACCGTCGACGACCCGACGGCCCCGGCAACCGAACGAGTCGTTCGGTGCTGACGGCCGCGGTGCACCGACGCGTTCGAGCCTCGGCCACGCGTTCGGCACCGAACGACTCGTTCGGTCGGGTCAGCAGGGCCGGGCCCCGGTGGGCCGTCGGGTCAGAGGAAGACGGACTTGCGCTGCATGAGCAGGCTGTAGAGCGTCTGCTGGATGGTCTCGCGCACCTGGTCAGTGAGGTCGAAGACGAGCATCGGGTCGTCGGCCGCCTCTGCACCGAAGGACGTCGTGTCGATGGGCGGCCCGAACTCGATGAGCCACTTGCTCGGCAGGGGGATCATGCCGAGCGGGCCGAGCAGCGGGAAGGTCGGCGTGATCGGTGCGTAGGGCAGGCCGAGCAGTCGCGCCACGGCGGGCATGTTGCCGAGGATCGGGTAGATCTCCTCGGCGCCGACGATCGAGACCGGCACGATCGGCACGCCCGCCCGCAGGGCCGCCGACACGAAGCCGCCGCGGCCGAACCGCTGGAGCTTGTACCGCTCGCTGAACGGCTTGCCGACGCCCTTGAACCCCTCGGGCCAGACGCCGACGAGCTCGCCGCCGCGCAGCAGCCGCTCGGCGTCGGTGTTGGCCGCGAGGGTCGAACCGGACCGGCGCGCCATGGCGCCGACGAACGGCAGCTGGAAGACGAGGTCGGCGCCGAGCATCCGCAGGTGCCGGTGCTGCGGGTGCTCGTCGAAGACCGCCACCTGGGTCATGAGCGAGTCCATCGCCACGGTGCCGGAGTGGTTGCCGACGACGAGGGCGCCGCCCTCGGCCGGGATGTTCTCGATGCCGCGCACCTCGACCCGGAACCAGGACCGGTAGAACGGGCGCAGCAGCGGCAGGTGGACGTGGACCGTGTAGTCCTCGTCGAAGCCGAACTCGTCGACGACGTAGTCGCCGGTGATCCGGCGCCGCAGGTAGGCGAGGGTCTCGGCGACCTGCCGCTCGACGTCCTCGGCGGGCAGGCCGGCGGAGGTCGCCGCCGCCCGGAGGACGTTGACCGCCAGCTCGACGAGCTCGGCAGGGCCGGGGCGGGACTCGCTGCTGAACTCGGCCGCCTCGAGGACGGCGCCGACGAGCTT
This sequence comes from Actinomycetes bacterium, assembly GCA_023389095.1. Classification (GTDB taxonomy): domain Bacteria; phylum Actinomycetota; class Actinomycetes; order Actinomycetales; family Dermatophilaceae; genus Monashia. The sequence goes on along the minus strand of JAEWFB010000508.1, from coordinate 209 downwards.
CTCCGCCTTGGACTGCAGACCGGTGAGCCCGAGGGCGCTGGCGAGGTCGGACCCCTCGGACGTGACGTCGCCGGGGTCGGCCTCCTCGATGGGTGGCACGGCCCGCAGCCGTGCGCGCTCGCGCACCTCCTCGACCGACGGCCGGTCGGGCGTCGACGCCGGGGGCAGCGGCACGCGTCGCGGCGGGCGCGTGCGCACGGGGGGAACCC